>CAIQJL010000119.1 GCA_903872185.1 uncultured Bacteroidota bacterium
CTGAGTAAATGTTATATCAACCTGATCGAAGTTTGTACAATTTGTTCCATTGTTTTCAAACCACTGGAAAGTATATGTGCCAGCTGCGGTTACTGTTACAGTTGAAGTCGCTAAAGCGGCATTTGAAAAAACACTTGTTCCTGGACCTGATATTTGGGACCAGGTGCCTGTGCCAATATTCGGTACAGCTTGTAAAGAATAGGTTAATAAACAAGTACTTCCATCAGGACCAGCATTTGAAGCAGGAGCAACGCAACAGTTTGGACTACCTGCTGCTTCTACAAATACAGTAATTGTTGTATCGTAAGGACAGCCAAAATCATCAATAGCTGTAAAAGTATAGGTCGAATTTCCTGAAACAGTTGGAATTGCTGTTGCGTTATTGTTATTATCAAGAGTAATATTATCCCCAGTCCACTGCATGTCATTTGTTTGGTAAGTATTTTGGAACTCCCATAAATTAGTAGGAATAATAGCTGGATTAAAATTTATAGTCCATTGAAAAATAAAACCATCATCGGAATAAAGATTGTCAGTAATATTAATTGCCCAATCTCCATTTAACGGGCATCCTAAAAGGTTTGACCATGGATCGAGTGCTGCATAAGTGTTTGCAGGTAATCCAACTCCAGAATAACCACCGCAAAGAGATGACATGGTTCCAACGGCGGGTGTTGGGGACCAACAATACATCCATCCGGTACCTGGAGGATCGGTATCGCCACCAATATCAATAGGAACACCAAGATAAGTGCCGCCGCAGCCGCTTGGATATAATACAAAGTTAACTGATGAACCGTTGGGACAAGTAAGATAAATAGTTAAATCACCAAGATAGGAATGTTCCATTACTGCACAAACACTTAAAATATCATTTACATTGGTTAATGTTGCACCAGGTGTAAAAATTCCAAAATTAATTGGAGCTGACTGAATTAACTGGTAATGAGAATCATCAAAGTGAGTTAATCCAGCCCAAGGTGGAGGAACAGTTTGTTCCCAAGGAACAGTTTGAACAAATCCACTCATGTTAAGTTGTTCGCCCAAACAAATAGTATCTGGAGTAACTGTAGTTCCAACAAAAGTAGGTGAAGTGGAAACCATCACCATATTGATTTCACTATTTGAATTATTTGCATTATTCTGATCTTCAGCTTCAAGCACCACAAAATATCCTCCGCCATTAGGGAAAGTATGCGTTACAGATGTTCCGGTAACTGCCGCACTCCCATCTCCAAAATCCCAGGTAAAAACTGTAGTTGCATCAGACTGATGATAATTTATATCATTATTATAATAATCTCCAGCAGCAGTAAATGTAATCGGCTGTCCTTGACAAACCTGAAGAGTATCTCCGTTGTGATATGGTACTGATGTAGAAACAATATCCGCATCAAAAGCTTGTAAAGGGAAAGAACAAGAAATATTAGCAGCCCAACCAGCATAAGTAACAGAACCATCTGTAACCCAAGTACAAGTTAAACAACCAGTACTTGAAGAAATTACTGAACCATTTAAAGAAGTACTTCCATAAGCTCCAATTAAAGCAGATCCGGAATTTGGTCCGTCATAAATATTCAAATGATCAAATGTTGCACTTTCTGCAGCAAAGGAAGTAAAAGTTAGAATAACCTGAGAACCTGGCATGTTAGAACAAAAAGTCACCGAGTAATTCTCATTGCTTTGATAAGTGCCTGCAGCCCCACCACTATCGTAAAAAGTACCAGTACATGTATTTATCGTTTGTCCGTTTACTAAATTAATTTGATAAACCTGAGCTTTAGTAAAAAGTGCAAAAAAGACAAAGACAGGAATGATTAAATATTTCATTTTTTCAATTTTTTTCAATTTTTACTTTTATTAAATTTAGCTACAACTTCATTATCAGAGTATAAAGCAAGCCCTAAACCACTATTTCCAATCCTATACACAATTCTATTTTTCGGATTAGACTCTATCGAATATTTTAAAATATTAAAATTATTTGGATCTACATTTTCAACCTGAGTATTTTGAATTATTTTTGTTGAATAATCAATTTCATATAACATTGGATAAACTTTATCTGTATTTATATCAATTGAAATAAAAAAATATGAATGATCAAGTTTATAAGTTAAATATTCAACAAACTGTGGTTCGGTTTGTTTAAGATTATTTAGTTCTTCCAAATTGTACCTTATTAATAAACGCGCATCAAAATTAGCTGTTTGTGAATAACTTAACATTGAAATAAACATAAAGATTCCAACCAAACTTTTCATTATTAATTGTTTATTTTTTCCCATTTTCTTCTTTTTATGTTTGCTAAATTACAAAACAATATTTTAAAATTTTAATATTGAAAGTTCACTAAACTGTAATTCAGTCAATTAACAAAACCAATGAACTTAAATTAACTTTAATTTAGACGTGAATAAAGATTTAAGGTTGCCTTTTATTAGATGTTTAATAATACCAGAAGTGATTTTTAATTAATAAAGACTTCCATATTCCTATTATTAAAGATATTTTTACCTTCTAGTGTATATAAATATTCAACTCTGTTTTTATATTTTTCGTAAATTTTCCCCCTAACCATTTTTAATGTTGAGTTCAACATATGGTTATCTTCGGTAAAAGCTTCATTTAATATCCCAAATGTTGCAGGAATCCATCTTTGCGGAAACAAGCCTTCAAACTTTCCTCCTGTTTTAAATTCATCTAACTCTTTTTGGATCATTCCTATTGCAGCTTTTCGTCCATTTTCATCATTAAATGTTAATCCATTTTTTTGCAAATCTAATATTAAAGCACTATTATTAATAACAATTAACATAGTAGTATACGCATTCTGATTATTATGCAACATACACTGCTCTATATATTTTGAATTTTCGACAAATGCTTCTTCTATGCCCTCTGGGCTATACTTTTCACCATCATTTGCAATAAGCAAACTTTTAAATCTTCCTAAAACATAAATAAATCCATCGCTATCCATATAACCCATATCACCAGTATAAAGCCAACCATCTCTTAATGTTTCTGAAGTTGCTTTTTCATTTTTCCAATATCCAACCATAACATTCTCGCCTTTAACTACAATTTCTCCTTTTTGTCCAACAGGAAGAGAATTGCCCTTTTCGTCACAAATTTTTAGTTCAAGATTTTTAACTAAAAAACCAGAAGTCCCCATTTTATGTTTACCAATTGAATTTGCAGAAATTATTGGAGCTGCTTCAGATAAACCATATCCTTGAAACATTGGAATTTTTAGTGCATAAAAGAACTTTTGCAAATCAATATCTAATAAAGCACCGCCACCAATAAAAAACTGCAAATCGCCACCAAAGCCTTTCCTTACTTTAGAAAAAATAAGTTTATCGTATAAAGCGTACATTATTTTATTCCAAATCTGAAATCCCTTTCCTTTTGACCAACCATCACGATTATAAGCATAAGCCACTTTCATCGCTTTATTAAATAATTTTTCAACTTTTGGACCTTTAGCCTGAATTCCTTTTTCGATATTTTTTTTGAAATTTTTTGCTAATGCAGGCACACTCATTAATACATGAGGTTTAATTTCATTTATATTTATTGGAATATTTTTTATTGTTTCTGTAGGCGTACTACCTGCCTGAACAGAAGCAACACTTGCACCATAAGCCATAAAAGCATAAATTCCTGCAGTGTGTGCAAAAGAATGATCCCATGGAAGAATTAACAACGTACGATAATGCTCTTCAATTGTCATTAAAGAGCATGCTTGCTCTACATTTGCAGTGTAATTTCTATGAGAAAGAATTATTCCTTTTGGATCGGCAGTAGTACCAGAAGTATAACAAATATTAGCATAATCAATTCCATTTATTGACTTCCATCTTGAATCAAATTTTTCACGTTGTTTAATTAGTAGTTCTTTGCCTAGTTTTTCGATTTCAATAAAAGAAACTTCATTATCATTTAACTGCTCATCATCAATTACTATAACTTTTTCAACTAATGGCAGCTGTCCTTTTAAAGATCTTATTTTCTTTAAATGGTTTTTAGAAACTATAACAAATCTAGATTCGGAATGCTCAATTCTAAAACGTAATTCTGATAATTCATCAAGCTTAACTGACAAGGGAACATTAACTGCACCTGCATATAACATTCCTAATTCAGAAATTATCCATGCATTTCTTCCTTCAGATAAAAGTGCTATTCTATCACCTTTATTTACACCAAAGGCCATTAGTCCAGCTGCAAAAGTGTAAACATTTTCTTTTACTTCCTTATAAGACGATGATTGAAAAACATCGCCCTTCTTCTCCATCAAGTATATATTGTTAGAAAATTTTGCTGAACTTTCTTCAAATAAATTTATTATAGTTTTCATTATTATCAATTTTTGTGTAAATATACAATATCTGATTTAAGTCATAAAATGAAGTTTAAATAAACTGTTCTTATCTTTACAAAAAATAAGAAATGACTATTTTCTCTGATAATTTTAAATTTATTAAAGCAGAGCTTACCGAATGTAAGGTTTGTCCACGAAACTGTGGTGTGAATCGCATTTCCGGAGAATTGGGTTATTGTAAAACAAATGCCGGTTTTAGCATTTCATCTATTTGTATTCACAAGGGTGAAGAACCAGCAATTGGTGGAGAATTGGGAGTATGTAATATCTTTTTCTCGCACTGTAATTTGCAATGTGTTTATTGTCAGAACAACCAAATAAGCTGCAATGACCAAATTTTCAAGAAACCGCTTTCTTTTGAAGACACATTAAACAAAATAATCGAGATTTTAAAGAATGGCATAAATGTGATTGGCTTTGTTTCTCCATCGCACATGGCTTCTCAGGTAAAAGAGATTATTACAGGAATTAGAAATTCTGGTTATAATCCAAAATTTGTTTGGAATTCTAATGGATATGATAAAGTTGAAACCCTTAAAAATCTTGAACCATTTATTGATATTTATTTGCCTGATTTTAAATATTCAAATACAAAAGATTCTTATGAGTTTTCTGATGCAAATAATTATCCAGAAGTAGCATTAAAGGCAATTAAAGAAATGTATTATCAAAAAGGATCTAAACTAAATACAGATGAAAATGGAATTGCAGAAAGCGGTTTAATTATTCGTCATTTAGTTTTACCAGGAAAATCAGCTGAAAGCATAAAATTATTAGAAACTATTGCTGAAGAAATTAGCACAAGGGTTACAATTTCATTAATGTCACAATATTTCCCAACTGAAAATGTGAAAAGTCACAAAATATTAAGTAAACAAATTACAAAAGAAGAATACAATATTGTTACAAACACACTTTATGAGTTAGGTTTTATAAATGGCTGGATTCAAGAACACGAAAGTCAAAATAATTACCGTCCAGACTTTGAAAAAGACCATCCTTTTGAAGAGTAAAAGAAGTTAAAATATAAATTTTATTAAGTGCCATTTTTATTTAATCCCAGACTTCGTTTTCTCTATTGCCATTGATACTGCATTATATAAATTAACAACTCCACCAGTTTTTGAAAGAGTTCCGAATTTTACTTTTTTGGGTTTTGGGTTTGTTCTATCTGGAAGAATTACTTTAAGTTTTTTATATGGTGTAGCAGAATTCCAAATAATTTCTTTTACTTCGGCAGGACTGAGCTGTGGGAAATATGACAGAAGCACTGCAGCAACTCCACAAACTACTGGCGATGCAGAACTAGTACCATTTGCAGATTCGAATTTTTGTCCAGGCTCTAATGAATATATACTAACTCCAGGTGCAAAAACATCTACATTTTTTTGTCCATAATTAGAAAAATCGGCGGGTAAAGTTTTATCTGCTTTATATGAAGATGCACCAACTTCAATCCAGTAGTCTGTTAATGGCTTTAAACTGTCATTTGTTAAATTAATCGGATAATGCCATTTTATATCATTGTCTTCTGATTCGTTACCTGCTGCATGAATCAATAAAACTTTTTTTCTGTTTGCTAAATCTAATGCCTCATCTACTAAATATTTATGAGAAACATAATCTTTTCCGAAGCTCATATTAACAACTTGCGCACCATTATTTACAGCATATTTAATTGCATTTGCAACATCTTTATCTCTTTCATCACCATCTGGAACAACGCGCAAAACCATAAATTTAACATTATCTGCTATTCCATATGCATCATTTTTATTATTGCGATTTGCGCCAACGACTCCTGCTACATATGTTCCATGTCCACATCTTGGGCCCATAACATTATTGTTTCCATAAAAACTATCACTGTTACTTGAAATATCATCGCCAATAATATCTCTTGGCTTAAAATCTACATTAAGACGATATAAATATTCACTTTCTACATGTTGTTTGTATGAATTAAATTCAGACTTCCCAAATCCTTTTTCTAATAAATTTAATATATAAGCTGCTGAATTTTTAATCATTTTATCTGAAGAAGTAATTAAAACTTTCAAATCATCTTCTGTATATATTTCCTTTTTTAATTCTTCTCTTATATTATCATCAGCCTTAGTGTAATAATTACTAAACAGCATAAAATTATCATACTCTGTTTTTGCTTTTTCATATCTTTCTAAAAAATCTATTCTCATTAACTTATAAAAGTCAAAATCTTTTTTATTTTGTCCAGAAAGATTAAATGTATCTATTTTACTAAATTTTGTTTTCAAATCATTATAAACTCGCGTTACTTCCAGATTATCATTTAAAATATTCTCTCCTTTTGAATTTCCAATAAAATTCCAGCCATTAATATCGTCAATGTAACCATTGTTATCATCATCAATCCCATTACCTGCAATTTCATCTTCATTAATCCAAAAATTTCCAACTAAATCCTGATGAGTTGTATCTACTCCGCTATCAATAATTGCAACAATAACTGTTTTTGAGGTTCTCCCTTTTAGTAATTCTGAATATGTTCTATCTGTTCCAATTCCCGGAAAATGATCAAGTGAGGCATCCTTGTGATGCCAGTTTTTTAAATCCTTATTTGTCTGTGCGAAAGTATTTACAATGCATATAACACCAATAAGAATTAATATACTAATTTTTTTCATTTTAATTTGTTTTTTTATACTCACTTAAAACATCAACTAATTTATCAATATCTTCAAAATTATTAAAAATATTAAATGCTATTCTTATAACTCCACTTCTGATAGAAGTGAAAATATTTTTTGTTTCTAAAAACGAAACTACTCTTGAATTTAATTCACTACCTAATGTAATTGAGATTATGGCAGAACGCTCATTTACATTATCAACCGGAGAAATAATCTGAATTTGTGCCTGATTAAGTTTATTAATTAAATAATCTCCTAATTCTACTAATCTTAAAGTAATATTTTCAAAACCCACATTGTTTAAATAGTCCATAGCAGTTTTTAATCCCATTAATGTTTGAAGATTATAAGTTCCTGTTATGTATCTTCTTGCCGATGAATGCATAGAAAAAGGCTCATTTTTTCCAGCATGAATTAATTCTTTACCAGTATCTATTGATAGCCATCCTGCAATGGGACTGGCAAATTTTTCTCTGAATTCAGGTGAAGTATAAAATATTGTTCCCGTATGTCCAATAAAACCCCATTTGTGAATGGAGCATGTCATAACATCAATATTACATTCTTTTACATCTAACTTAAAAAGCGGAAAACCTTGAGTAGCGTTTACAATAAAAAGAATATTTTTTTGTTTTAACAATATTCCCAATTTTTTTAAATCCTGACGAAAGCCTGTACTAAATTGAACATACGATGTAACAACAGCCACAGTATTTTCATCAACTGTTGCCATAATATCTTCTACAGAAAAACGCGAATTATTAGGCAAAACATATTTCATTTTAATTCCCTTATACTCATACGGAACTGTATTAGATGGAAATTCATCTAACATTGAAACAATGTTAAAAGGAGTAGATATTGTCTCTTTAAAAGACAATGCCAACAACGACATTGCAAATGAATTATTTGGCAAAATGTTAATATTATCTGCTTCAGTATTTATCATAGAAGCTAGCACACCTCTTAATCTTTCGGTCTCAATTAAATCTTCCATAAAATGGATATCGCCAAACTGATTAAGTTTTGTATATGCTTTTATAATTGACCCCAGAACTTGATTCGGCAATGGCGACATACCAGCGCTTTGAAAATATACTGTATTTTTAGCTACAGGAAAATCATTTCGTATTTGTTCCCAATTCATTTTATTTAATTTTAACCAAAAGTAATTTATTTTGTTTGAATGTGTAATTTTGAATATTAAATTTTTACTGAAATGGAAAATGTATCTTCTATAGTCACATGGTTAAATGAAAACAAAAATGAGCAATTCATTAAAAAAATGGAGCATTTTGGAATAAAAAC
>CAIQJL010000120.1 GCA_903872185.1 uncultured Bacteroidota bacterium
CTGAGTAAATGTTATATCAACCTGATCGAAGTTTGTACAATTTGTTCCATTGTTTTCAAACCACTGGAAAGTATATGTGCCAGCTGCGGTTACTGTTACAGTTGAAGTCGCTAAAGCGGCATTTGAAAAAACACTTGTTCCCGGACCTGATATTTGGGACCAGGTGCCTGTGCCAAGACTAGCAACAGCTTGTAATGGATAAGTTAATTGACAAATACTTGCATTGGCGCCAGCGTTTGATGTTGGAGCTATACAGCAGAGAGGATCTCCAAAAGGTAAAACCGTTAGGATATTTGTTGTAACAATAGATGTACAACCTCCATCAGAAACAGTTAATGTTATGTTTTGAGCACCTGCGGTAGCATAATTAACTACGTAAGGTCCTTGTCCGCTTCCTGAAATAATTGTACCTCCAGCAAAATCCCAGGTATAAGTAGCCGTTGCTGGTGAAGTTCCGGTATATGTGAACGTTGTTGTTGAGTTTTGACAAATATTGTTTACAAGACTAAAAGTTGATGTAGGTTGTGAAAATACTTGAACGTTTTGTGTTGTAGTAAAATCACAAAGAGTATCTGTAACCGTTATTGTGCCATTACATTTTACTTTAAAATCATCAATATTCCACCCGGCATATTCAACTGAACTATCAGTAATTCCCATTCCAAAACGTACTTTAAAGTTAGCGCAATTATTTGCTTGGGCAGTTGGGTAAGTCCTCAAAGTCCACGTAGATTCAGCTACTGAGGTAGTGTTTGAGTATACGTTAGTCCAGGAGCCTCCTCCATTTGATGAAACATCAATATACATATGATCCCAGGAAGGTGTTTCACAACCACTAAAACTATAGAATTCAATTGAGCAAGTGTTTAGGTTTGTGCAATTAATAATAGGAGAGGTTAACCAATATGTTTGTGCCATATTTGCAGGGTAACAAGCTCCAAGATAATTGCCAATAATATAATTATCCGCAGTAGTAGTATGGTCAGTAGAAGGATCTGCAGAAATAGAGCAAGCAACACTTGCAACTGCTGGACCACGAGTCCAGCCACCAGCACCATAACCTGTCCATCCAGTATTGGTACTAAAATTATCATTGAATATTGTTTGCGGACCAGTTGAAGTATTCGTTGTTATGTAATAAGAATGATAAGTAATAGTATGAGTACCAATACCTGCAGTTGTAGGGTTAAATGAAGTTCCTGTGATTCCGGGACCAGAAAATACTCCTGGAGTTGGAGTGCCGGTTAATGATGAAGCAGCAGCTGTTGAGCAGTATGTTGAATTAAGTCCATTAATTGTTAGAGTAGGAGTAGGATAAACCTGAATATAAACCTGATCTGTAGCTGACAGTGTTCCGTCTGAAACAGTTACTTGATAATTAGTACTGACTGTAGGAGTTTGAACAGGTGGGTTAAAAATATTCGAAATAGTTGTTCCATTTGCTGTCCATGTTACAGTTTGTGATGGTGGTGGGCAAAATATTTGAACATTATCTAATCCCCAATGATCATAATCAATATCTGTAGGTTGTTCCTGAAACCACCTAAACCATAAATGACCATTAACGGGAATACTTTCACAGTAATTATTCCATGATGTCAATGTTGGATTAGTCCCACCCAAAGGATCCCAGTAATTAATATCGAACCATGGACCTGTAGCTCCAACAGTAGAATATTGTAAATGTACTCCTTCGGTTGGCTCATCAGGTCCTTCGCATGGGCTTGCATTACCTTGAGTAGCATACATCATATCAAAACAAATTTGGCAAGATGTTGTAACATCATATCCAACAGTAGTTAATTCTCTAGAAAATGCAGTTGAAGGACCCATCCATAAATATGTTGAACCGTTAATGCCTGCACCACAAGGGTTACTAAACATTGGCGTTGTGTTTGATTGCCATCCAAGTCCAACATTACCGCCATTAAAATCATTATTCATCATATAAGTTGGACAACCACCTTCTGAAGTTATGGTTACAGCATCTCCCTGACAAATTTTAATTGTGTCTGGTGTTATAAACCCAGTGCCATTATAATAAACGGTATCAATTGAGATACTACATTGAGCTTTAATTTTTGTAGTAAAAGCACCTACAAGTAATATCAATAAGAAAATCTTGTATTTAATATTTATTTTCATGTTCATTATTTAAAAGTTACTTCAAGATTTTTAAATTCAAACTTTGTTAATTTACTTCCTCTAACGGTATTTATAAAACTTGAAAATATTTTTAATCCTGAAGAATATGTATTGTTGCAATCACCTTCAACGCTTTCTCCTGGAGTAAGTGTAATTTTAAAAGTATTTTCTGAACTTGCTGGTTTATCACATGTAGTGCATTTTTCATTATACCAGAATTCATATTGCCATGAAATATTAATCGTTTCGGTGGTAGTGTTATTAAATTGAAAATTTACAAAACGATTATGAATTCCATTTTGATTATCGTTGCAATCTAAATTATTAGAAAAAATTTGAAGACCGGAGACTTCTTTATAAAGTTTCCATTCAATATGATTATCCGAATTTTGTGCAAATGTTAAATTGCTAAAAAATACTATAAAGACGAGAAAAACAATTTTACTCATAATTTTTTCTATTAATTTACTAAAATAATGTTTTTTTTAAATGCTCAATTTTAAATTCTTTGAATAGACGGATATTATTTATAAAGGTTGCTATTTTATATGTTAAAGAATTATTAAATACGCAAAAAGGCCGCCTTTTAAAGGCAGCCTTTTTTAGTTTTATTTTAAAAATTACTACTTATTTGGAGCAGGCGTTTGTTCTACTTTCTCAACATCACCAGATATTCTAAGAGTTATGTTACTATTATCTGGGTCGTTAGTTATTACAGTAATTGTTTTATTCTGTTTTCCAGGTTTACCTGTTGAATTAAATGTAGATTTAATAGTAGTTGACTTACCTGGTTTAATAGTTGTTTCTCCAGGAGTTGCAGCAGTACAACCGCATGATGCTTTTACTTTACGAATTAGCAAATCAGTTTTTCCATCATTGGTTAATTTATAATCATAGCTTGCAGATTCTCCTTCTTTTATAGTTCCAAAATTAAAATCTTTAGATTCGAAGTTTGCTTTTGGTGCATTTGCGCGTTGTTCGGGAGTTAATTTTGTATAATCCTCATCAACAGTTGCGCTTACAGAAATTCTATTATTTGCATCAAATTTCCCATTTAAAATTAAATCAACTCTATCCATTATAAAGCCCCAATCTGTTTGCTTTGACCCATCATAAGTAGCAACTAAAACACCTTTAGCATTTGGTTTAAGAGTTTCAGGAATTGCTTTCATTTTAATATGATCAGGTATTTTTTCGAAAGTCATTTTTATATCTTCAGTAGAAGTATTAATAATTTGCAAACTATCAGTTTTAGTTTCTGTAGTAAATACTTTTATTAATGCGATATGATTTGATTTTAAACGTAACCCTCCCATTTGCATTGGGTAAGTATCTTCCAAAGTAACAGGTTTAGGATTAACTACACCTTTTATGGTTAAAATTACTGTATTGTTTTCTGCGTTAGAAGTAACGGTAATTGTTTTATTAAATTGACCAGGACGATTTTGAGGATTGTAAGTTGCTTTAACTATTCCTTTTTTACCAGGTAAAACAGGATCTTTTGTCCAGTCTGGAGTAGTACAACCACAAGAAGCCTTAACATTTTGCACAATTAGTGGTGCTGCACCAGTATTTGTGAAAGTAAATTCTTTAGTTACTGGTCCTTTTTCTTCGGCAATATTTCCAAAGTCAAATGATTCTTCGATAAAAGTGATTTTTGCATCTTTTGTTTGTGCATTTACAAAGGCTGTTGTTCCTATAAAACAAATTGCAGCTAAAAATAATGAAATCTTGTTCATAATTATTTATTTTATTAAACATTTATTTTTTAGACGAGCAAAACTAATGATAAAGCATTCACATTCCTAATTCTTTAACGAAGTTTTAAATGGTTTAACAAAAATTAACTCTACATTTTTTTAAATTGGTTATCGGTAATATCAAATACCAAGCCAGTTAGAATTGTTTATATTTAATACCAATAATTAATACATCATCAATTTGAGGTTGAGCTATTTTCCAATTATTAAAAAGTTCCTGAAGTTTTAAATTTTGCTCTTTCATTGGTAAATGATGAATTGAATTTATCCATTTTTGCAAGCCGCTAATTTTTAGTTTCTTAGACTTTTCACCTCCAAATTGATCAGGAAATCCATCAGTAAAAAGATAAATACAATCACCTGAATTTAAATTAAAACGATGTTCTGTAAATTCTTTCTTAACAAAGTGACGTGATGCTCCTATAGAAAATTTACTTCCTCTGACATATTCTAATATATTATTTCTATGAATTAGAATCGGACGCATTGCCGAAGCGAATGTCATTACGTTTGTTGTTAAATTAAATTCACAAACTGAAATGTCTAATCCGTCCATGGTTTCATAATTATCTTCGGATTGTAATGATGTTTGTAATTCTTTATCAAGTTCATATAATACTTGCGATGGAGAAGAAATGTTCTTCTTTTGTAGAATATCTCTCAAAATAGTTGAACTAATTAACGACATAAATGCTCCAGGAACTCCATGTCCCGTGGCATCTGCGCATATTACTAAAAATATTTCTTTAGTTTGATAGAAAACGTAAAAGTCACCGCTAACAATATCTCTTGGCAAATAATAAACAAAAGCATCTGGGAAAACTGAAAGCAACTTTGAAGGCAATGGTAAAATAGCCTCTTGAATTTTTTTTGCATAATTAATGCTATCAGTAATATCTTTATTTTTTTGTTCAATAAGTTCCTTTTGAGCTACAACTTCGCTAGTTCTTTCATCTAGTTTTTTTTGAAGTGTTTCTTCTTTTATTCTGTGATTTCTTTCTCTAATTTTAATTAATAAATAACTAATTTTAGATGTTTAATTGTGTAGGTTCTCTAAGTTTTGTGTGCAGTTTTTTGTTAATTAATTAGAGTTATAACAATTTTATAATTGCATCAGCAACTATCCTCCGAGATAAAAACTTCTCTCATTCTCATCTAACTTCTCAATTGAATAACGTAAC
>CAIQJL010000121.1 GCA_903872185.1 uncultured Bacteroidota bacterium
CAGGTGTGGTCGGAAGAAATTCCGACCACTTTTTTTATGTCTTATTGAAGAATAAATAAGGGTTTCCTCCGCATTTAATTACGATTAATGCAATTACTAAATTTCTAATAACAAATAATTTATATACTAGTCCAATTTTAAAGCACTACTAATCATAGTCATCCTGAGGTTCTCGAAGGATTTGCCCGCAAACCCTCACACATGTTTCGAGAGCCTCAACATGACCCCATGGAATAATATATAATGTACTTTGGTATAAAAACAAAAAGGTCTGAAGAAAAACTCTTCCGACCACTCTTGGCCTTGAGCCCGTTTTTTTATTGTTAATTTTATTAAATTTGCTAAAAAATATTTCTAATAAAATAATACTTTGCGCAGATTTATTTCTATTCGCGAAAAATTAGTTCTATTCTTTATCTTATTAGGTATTGTTTCTATTGGAATAACAAGCTATCTTTCTTATTCAAATGCAAGATCAGCAATTTTAAGCAGAACTTTCGATCAATTAACTTCATTACGAATTGAAAAGAAAAAACAAATTGAGCTTTTCTTTAATGAACGTAAAAAAGATCTTTTTTTATTACTTAAAAACCAAAATATTAATTCCTCTTCATTTATAGTTGATGGCATTGATCAGATTAATATTATTCCTGATTCCTGCAATTTCTCAAAACATGTACATCAATTTTTAAATTCTGATTTTTATTCAGGCGTTTATATTGTTTCTACTAATTCAAAATCCATAAATTATTTGCTTTTTGAAAATGAAGACTTAGATTCTACAAAAAGATTATCATTTAATTCATTGCTTTCAATAATAGGAAAAGACACAAGTATCAATAACATTACATTATCTGATTATAACAACAGAACTAAACAAATGATTTCAAATTCTGTTTTCATTAAAACATTTATACCTGAAAACAATTGCTGGATAATACTCTCTGTTAAAATTGATGCAATTAATCAGATTATGTATGAGAATAATCCTTATAACGGACTAGGTAAAACAGGTGAAACTTATTTAGTTGGCAGTGATTTATTAATGCGTAGCACTTCAAGATTTAATCAAAATAGTGTAAATAAAATTAAAGTAACTTCATTAAGTGTAAATAATGCATTTAAAGGAATCACAAATACTATTATTATTAAAGATTACAGAAAAATAAAAGTAATCAGTTCATTTGACAGAATAATTACAGATGGTTTAAACTGGGTAATTTTAGCAGAAATGGACTGGGATGAAGTATTAATTCCAGTGTACAGATTCAGAAATAACATTCTGTTTGTAAGTATAATTATTTCAGGATTATTTATACTTATTTCGTATATTGTTTCATTAGGAATTACAAGAACTATAATAAAATTAAACAATGCAGTTTCAGAAGTAGGAAAAGGGAATTTTAATGTTAATCTTGAGATTAGCACTAACGACGAAATTGGCGAACTAACACGTTCATTTAATAAAATGGCAAGTCAGTTAAAATTAAGTTCAAAACAATTATCAGAAGAGCGAATTAACAGAACCCGTTCAATGATTGACGGCCAGGAAATTGAACGATTAAGACTTTCACGCGAACTACATGACGGACTTGGACAACAAATGATAGGGCTAAGATTAAAAATCGAAAATCTCACTAATCGCTGCGAAGGGAATACCGCAATAATTGCTAGCGAAGTTGGAAAACTAATGGATAAAACTATTGAAGAAGTAAGACGAATGTCAAATGATCTGATGCCAGCAGTTCTTCAGGAATTTGGGGTAGCAAATGCCATTAGAAATTTATGCGACCAAATAACCGATGCTTCTGCATTAAAAATAAATATTCAAATTACAGGTAATTACGATTTATTAACTCCAAAAGAAAAAACTTATATTTTTAGAATTGTTCAGGAAGCACTTAATAATATTGTAAAACACGCCAAAGCATCAGATATTATGTTACTGTTATCTAAAAATAATTCAAATGTTTTACTTGTAGTATCAGATAATGGAAAAGGATGTAACTTTGATAATAAAAATAATGATTCTCATAATGGAATTAACAATATGAAAGAAAGAGCCAGTCTATTAAATGGAAATCTTAATATTGAATCATTTCCGGGTATGGGAACTAAAATAGTATTAACTTTTCCTCTTATTGATGAAAAAGATACAAGTAATTTTAGTTGATGATCATCAGCTTATTCGCGATGGAATAAAATCGCTTTTACAAGATGCTCAAAATATTGAAGTGTTAAACGAAGCTTCATCTGCGGCAGAACTATTTCAATTACTCAAAACTCAAAAACCAGATATTTTAATTCTTGATGTTTCGTTACCTGGAATGTCAGGCATTGAAATAACAAAAGTCATACAAAAAGAGTATTCCTCTATAAGAGTTATGATTTTATCAATGTATATTGGTGAAGATTTTATTTTTAATGCATTAAAAGCTGGTGCTCGTGGGTATTTACATAAAAATATAAATAGCTATGAATTAATAACTGCTATTGAAGAAATTAATAAAGGCAACGAATATTTTAGTACACAGGTTTCTGATATTATTCTTAAAAGTTTTGTAAAAAAAGCACATATTGGTGTAAAACAGGGAGAAGAAAAAGAAGACACCTTAACTTCACGTGAACTCGAAATAATAAAGCTTGTTGCAGAAGGTTTTTCCAACCCCGAAATTGCAGAAAAACTGATTATTTCTGTAAGAACTGTTGAATCGCACAAAACTCACATTATGCAAAAGCTGCTTCTTAACACAATTGCAGACCTGGTAAAATTTGCTATAAGAAATAATATCATTGAGTTATAAGCTTCCTCCGCGTTTCACGTAGACTAAATTCCGAGTTTTAAGTGTTTTAATCGCCTTTCCTATTTGGCATCTTTGCTCAATTAAAACACTTGTTTATGAAAAAATTTACTGGAGTATTTTTTATTTTGTTATCATCGATTGCCGTTTTTGGGCAGGATAGTTTAACTACTAATATTGCTGCTGATATCTATAGCAGATATGTATGGAGAGGACTTGATTATGGCACTTCGCCTAGCGTACAACCTACACTTTCATTATCAAAGAAAAATTTCGAAATAGGATATTGGGGTGCAATAAGTACTATGGGAAATTATAATGAAGTTGACTTATATTTAAAATATACTTTAAAAGGTTTGTATATTGTTGCAACTGATTATTTTTTCCCGGTTAATAATATCCCATCAAATAAAACAGAGAGATATTTTAATTATGAGGATAAAACCACAGGACATGTATATGAAGGAATGTTGGGCTGGAAAGGTTCAGAAAAATTTCCACTAACAGTATTTATTGGGACTTCATTTTATGGTGCAGATAAAGACACTACAGGCGACAATCGATATTCTACCTATGCTGAAGCTAATTATACCTTTAAAGTTAAAAACACAACTCTTGACGTTTTTATGGGCTTTACTCCTACTGAAGGACTTTACGGTAATGACATGGGTATAGTTAATATTGGTATTACTGGCACTAAAAAAATAAAAATTACTAATGACTTTGAAGTGCCTGCCAAAGTATCATTAGTTATGAATCCTCAAACTGAGGGAATTCATTTAGCTTTTGGAATAACTTTTTAATATAAACCTTTTTTAAAAATTAAAATTATGTTAGATACAGGATCAACCGGATTTATGCTTTTAGCTTGTAGTCTGGTAATGCTTATGACGCCTGGTCTTGCCTTTTTCTATGGCGGACTAGCAACAAAAAGAAATATTCTTGGAGTTATGATTCAGAGTTTTGTCTCCCTTGGTTGGACAACTGTACTCTGGGTTATATTCGGCTATTCGCTTTGCTTTAGTGGAGGTGAAGGTGGCATTTTTGGAAATTTTGATAAAGCATTTTTGCATGGTGTTGGAATGGACAGTATGTACACAAACGGACAAATTCCTGAATTTGTATTTATTGCTTATCAGATGATGTTTGCAATTATCACTCCAGCTCTTATCACAGGTGCTTTTGCAGGTCGTGTAACATTTAAATCATATATGATATTCTTAACAGTTTGGCAAGTTCTTGTATATTATCCTTTTGTTCACATGATTTGGGGAGGTGGACTTTTAGCACAATGGGGAGTTCTTGATTTTGCAGGCGGTATTGTTGTTCATGCAACTGCAGGATTTGCTGCACTAGCTTCTGTATTTTATGTTGGGGCCAGAGTTGACAAAAACTCAACACCTAACAGCATTCCGCTTGTTGCAATTGGTAGTGGATTGTTATGGTTCGGATGGTATGGCTTTAATGCAGGAAGTGAAGTAGCTGTGGATAATGTTACGTCTTTGGCTTTTTTAAATACAGATATCGCAGCTTCATTTGCAACTATGTCGTGGTTAGTAATTGAATGGACAAGAGAAAAGAAACCTAAACTAATTGGATTGCTTACTGGTTCAATTGCAGGTTTGGCAACCATAACACCATGCGCAGGATTTGTTCCTTTATGGGCGTCACCTATTATTGGAACAGCAGCTGGAATAGTATGCTATTTAGCTGTACAATTAAAAAACAAAATGAAATGGGACGATGCTCTTGATGTATGGGGAGTTCATGGTATTGGCGGTGTTTTTGGAACTATTTTGTTAGGTGTTTTTGCTTCTAAAGCTGTAAATGCAGCTGGCGCTGACGGGTTAATTTTTGGTAATAGTTCTTTCTTTATTAAAGAAATTGTTGCAGTTGCTGCCGCATCAGCTTATGCATTTATTTTTACATATTTAATGTTAATTATTATAAACTTTATTACACCGGTAAAAGTTTCTGAAAGTGATGAAAGAGTTGGTCTCGACGTAGCTCTTCATGGTGAAAAAGCCTATGACGAAGGAGCTTTGTAATTTGGGTTAGTTTTTTAGGTTAGTTTTTTAATGGCAGGAGGAATTCTCCTGCCATTTTTAATTTCAGATTAATATTTTTTATATGAATTATGTAACTAAAGAATTTAATTGTAAAAAGAATTTAACTTTAAAAACATCAGCTTTACAAATCATTATAGTTTTTAAATTTGATAATTATGGTTAACTTTACATTGTGATAAAATTTGTTTACATATTTATACTATTATCATGTTTCGGATTTAGAAATACAAATGCGAAAACAGATAATTTATTTGCAATTCATAAACTCCCAGATTTAAGCAAATACATAAATATTTCAAAAGACAAACCTGCAGTATCCCTTTTAAATAATAAGAATTTACCCTCTACAAATAAATTTCTAAAAGAAAAGAAAATTCGTCATAGAGGCCTTATAACAGCATTTTATTTATTCAACAATAATTATCCTAAACTCTTTAATTTTTATAATAAGGAGTTAATTTTTTCTTCTCAAACTTTTACCTTCCTACAACTTTTTTCTGTTAACGAAAAAAGAGGTCCGCCTTCAATTTTAGTTTTCTAAAATATTTTTTAATTATTCATTTGAACTTACGCCATTCGTGAGTTCTAATTACTTATATTACATGAATACAATTTTAATTATTGCATTTATTATAGGCTATACGTTTATCGCCTTTGAAAATAAAATTCATATCAATAAAGCGGCAACTGCTCTTTTTACAGGAGTAATATGCTGGACAATTTATGTGCTTTTTTCTGAAAATACTGAACATGTTATACTTCAATTAGGCGAACATGTAGGAAGTATTTCGCAGATTTTGTTTTTCCTTATTGGAGCCATGACGCTTGTAGAACTTATTGATTCGCATGATGGATTTGAAGTCATAACAAATAAAATTACAACAAAGAACAAAAGAAGACTTCTTTGGATTATAAGTTTTATTACATTCTTTCTTTCAGCAGTGCTGGATAATCTAACCACTGCTATAGTAATGGTAACACTTATAAGAAAACTATTACAAGATAAAAATGACAGAATGTTATTTGTAGGAATGATTGTAATAGCAGCTAATTCAGGTGGCGCATGGTCACCAATTGGTGATGTAACTACAACAATGCTTTGGATTGGAGGTCAGATTACAACAGTTAACATTATACTCAAATTATTTCTTCCAAGTCTTGTGAGTATGGTAGTTCCGTTAATTTTAATATCAGTTATGATTAAAGGTCAATTTGAAGGGAAAAAGAATGCAGATGACAAAAAATTATCAAATATCCCAAAATTTGAAAAAAATATTGTTTTCTTTTTAGGTATTTCTGCATTAATATTTGTTCCTGTTTTTAAAACAATTACTCATTTACCACCATTTATGGGTATACTTATTGGACTATCAGTTTTATGGATAGTAACCGAGATTTTACATAAGAAAAAGGAATATGAGAATAAAATTACCGTTGCTAAAGCATTGCGAAGAATAGATATACCAAGTATTCTGTTTTTTCTAGGCATTTTAGTTGCAGTTGCAGCTCTTGAATCAACAGGATTGCTTAAAAGTTTAGCTTCATCAATGAGTGAATCAATAGGTGACCTTAGAATAATTTCCATTTCTTTAGGTTTTTTATCTGCTATTATTGATAATGTGCCTTTAGTTGCAGCTACAATGGGAATGTACGATTTGCAAACATTTCCAGCTGATCATTATTTTTGGGAGTTTATTGCATATTGTGCTGGCACTGGTGGTAGTTTATTAATTATTGGATCGGCAGCAGGTGTGGCAGCAATGGGAATTGAGAAAATTGATTTCTTCTGGTATGTTAAAAAAATCAGTTTATGGGCTTTAATTGGCTATTTAGCTGGAGCTGCTGTTTACATTTTGTTTTTGTGATAAAGTATCACAAATAAAGAGTTTTAAAATTTAAATAAAATATCATGAAAAAGAAAATAAATTGGATGAGTATTGGACTTTATACATTTGTATGGGGAATAATTCTAGTGCTAGTTATAGTTGCAATTAAATTGTTAAACTAATAATTAATAAAGCAAATTCGATCATATCACAAAGGCAGGAGAAATCTCCTGCCTTTGTGATTTTAATAAAAGATTTTATTTAAAAATCTCAAACTTCTGAGTTTTTACTTCATTTTTATTGTTAATTGTTTTTATAAAGTATAAACCAGATTCAAAACCTTCAACATCAATAGAAATATTATTTGAATTAATTTTTGAGTTATAAACAGATTGTCCGGCAAAATTGTAAATTAATAGTTCGTTAATCGTTTCCGTTGAATTTAGATTAATTGATTTAGTTGCTGGATTAGGATAAATGGCTATACCAGAATTAAAAATAACGTCTTCAATTCCAGTTACTGCTGTTCCTTTAATAACAACATCATCAATTTTTGAAGTTCCAGCTGCACCAACAGTTCCGCCGCCAATACCAATATTTGAAGTCATAATCCAACGAATGAATAATTCATTAACATCACTACATTCAATTGGCAAAGCCACATTATTTAAGACACCCGTCCAATCATTTGCAACAGTTATTGTGCCACCAACAACATCAGTCCAAATTCCAGATTGTCCCACTTTATATTGTGCCTTCCAGTTAATTGGACCTGCATTTGTATTTCCACTGCGCTGCTTTGAACTTAATGTTATATTGTTATAACCTATAGTTGAAATATGAATATTCCAGTTTTTAACATCTGCACCATTATCCCAACCTGTTGCTGTAGCAGCATAATCACCTGTTGTTACACCATTTGTCATTGTTATTGCTAAAGTGCCTTCTGTTCTTAAAGATTCGTTTAAATTTAATGGTAATATTCCATTTTGAATTGTGTCATTTAACGAATTGTTAGCAAATGTCCATGTAGCCAATATTACTTGAGCATTAATATGTCCAGTAAAGGCTAACAAAATAGCTAAAGATAAAGTTTTTGTAAAAATTCTCATGTTATTTAATTTAAAGGTTTATATTTATTTAAATTTAAAAATCATTTCAAGCATTATAAATCTTCCTATTCCAAGCACCCCTTTTTCATCAAGGAAACTGTCATTTAGTAAATTATCAACAGATAAAGAAATCTTGTACTTTTCTTTAAAAGTTCTGCTAACTTTTACATCAAACAACGAATAAGAATTTGCCTGAATAGTATTTTCGTCATCTGTCCACTGCGGAGCTTTATAATGATAACCCATTGCAAAATTAAAATATTTATTTTTCCACCATAACGAAGCATTTACCTGATAAGGTGCAACCTCCATTAATTCTTTTCCAGTTAAATCATTTACTACATAACCTGTAACATTAAACTTTTTAATAATTGAATGATAATATGATCCATTAGCTTCAAATAAAATGTTTTTTGTTATATCCCAGTTAAATGCTAGTTCGGCTCCGTAAATTTCAGCTTCTCCAATATTTTGGCGTTTTAATATTGGTTTCATTTTAGTCCCTGCAAAAATACTATCTCCTGTTCCAACAAAATATTGAAAATCGGTTCCTAATGAATAAAAAACAGTTGGCTCAAGATTGAA
>CAIQJL010000122.1 GCA_903872185.1 uncultured Bacteroidota bacterium
ATTTAAATTTGGATTCAATAAAATAGTTGTTATAAATCGTTACGAAAAAAACGCTACTCCTGTAATTGGAATAGTAAAAAACTTCAACATAAAAAATGGTGCAATTGCAAGTACAATTGCTCACGATAGTCATAATATAATTTCGATTGGCGATTCCGATTTTGAAATTGCTAAAGCAATAAATTTGGTGATAGAATCTAAAGGTGGAATTTCGGCTTGTAATAAAAATAATTCAGAATTATTGCCTTTGGAAATTGCAGGAATTATGACTTCAAAAAATGTTGAATGGGTGGCTGAAAAATATAAATCAATTTCTGATTTTGCAAAAAAAGAACTTGGCACAAATTTAAATGCTCCATTTATGACAATGTCATTTTTGGCACTTCTGGTAATTCCGGAATTGAAAATTGGAGACAAGGGACTTTTTGATATAAGAACCTTAGAATTTGTCCATCTTTTTGAAAATTGACAGTTTCACGTGGAACGCATAAAAGAAAATATTTCGTCAATCGTTCAGAATTTACCTTCTAAACCGGGAGTGTATAAATTCATAAATAAAGACGAAAAAATAATTTATGTTGGAAAAGCTAAAAATTTAAAAAAAAGAGTAAGCTCCTATTTTTCTAAAATTCATTTAGACGCAAAAACCAGAATTCTTGTTTCTAAAATACAGCAAATTGATTATGTGGTTGTTAACACCGAGTCTGACGCCTTACTGCTTGAGAATAACCTAATTAAGGAATTACAGCCAAAATATAACATTTTATTAAAGGACGATAAAACTTATCCATGGATTTGTATAACAAATGAACCGTTCCCTAAATTATTTAAAACAAGAAATAAAATAAAGAATGGCTCTTTATATTTTGGACCATATTCATCGGGGTATTTATTAAAAGTTTTATTAGAACTAATTAAACAACTGTATCAGCTTCGCAACTGTAATTTAAGCCTAAACGAAGATAGTATAACAAATAACAAATTTAAATCCTGTTTAGAATTTCAAATTGGTAATTGTCTTGCCCCTTGTATCGGTCTTCAAAACAAAGCCAAATATAATGAAAGCATTCAACAAGTTATAAAGATTTTAAAAGGCGATGTTGCTGAGCTAACAAATAACTTAAAGCAAAACATGGCTTTACTTGCTTCGAATCTTAAATTTGAAGAAGCTCAAGTGCTTAAAAACAAATTGCAGATATTAGAAACTTTTCAAAGCAAATCAGTTGTTGTTAGTCCAACCATCAGCAATGTAGACGTTTTTTCTATAATTAACGACGAAGATGCTGCTTTTGTAAATTACTTGCGAATTGTTAATGGTGCAATAATTCAGACCCATAACATCGTTCTAAAGAAATATCTTGACGAATCAGAATCCGACTTATTATTATCTGCTATTCAGAATCTCAGAGAGATCTTTGAATCGACTTCAAAAGAAATAATTGTTCCATTTAAACCAGAATTTGAAGTACTAAACATAAAGACAATTATTCCTCAGCGAGGTGATAACTTAAGGCTTTTGGAGCTTTCACAAAAAAACGTGAAGCTTTTCCGTCACGATATGCAAATGAATAAGTTAAAAGCAAATTATGGAAAAGTAAATGTCAGATTATTAGATGAAATTAAAACCGCACTACATTTACCAGAGTTACCTGTTCATATTGAATGCTTTGATAATTCAAATATTCAGGGTGAATTTCCAGTTGCTTCATGTGTAGTGTTCATTAATGCCAAGCCAAGCAAAAAAGATTATCGCCACTTTAACATAAAAACTGTAGTTGGGCCAGATGATTTTGCCTCAATGGAAGAAATCGTTGAGAGGCGATATAAACGATTTTTGGACGAAAAGAAACACTTGCCCCAACTCATAATAGTTGATGGAGGAAAAGGGCAGCTGAGTGCCGCATTATCGTCTTTAAATAAACTAGGAATTGCGGATAAAGTCAGTTTAATTTCCATAGCCAAAAAATTGGAAGAAATATTTAAACCAAACGATCCTCTCCCACTCTATTTAGACAAACGTTCAGAAGTATTAAAACTAATACAACGAATGCGTGATGAAGCTCACAGATTTGGAATTACATTCCACAGAAACAAAAGATCTAAGGCCTTTTTAAAAACAGAATTAGAAGAAATTGATGGCGTTGGCGATAAAACAATTGAATTACTTTTAAAGGAATTTAAAAGTGTTGAGAACATAAAAAAAGCATCTCCTGAAGCAATTGAGAATATTGTTGGCAAATCAAAAACAGCAATATTATTAGAGTATTTTAATCGGTATTCTAGTTAAGTAGATGGCGGGTCGAGCCCGCCATGACGAATAAAACAAAATAGCGTCATGGCGGACTTGATCTAGGAGTGGTCGGAAGAAATTTACTTCCGACCATTTTGTTTTTATAACAAAATAAATTATGTATTTAACAAATTGTGGGTCATGTTGAGGCTCTCGAAACATGTGTGAGGGCTTGTGGGTAAATCCTTCGAGAACCTCAGGATGACTGTGAGTGGTGTTGCTTGAAAATTGAAATAGAATATAAATCAGTTGTTTTTATAAATTTAGTAATTGCTTAAATTATTATAAAATGTGTAGACAATCCTTATGTTTACATTAAAACATTAAAAAATGTCGGAATTTCTTCCGACCAGTCTTAGACTTGATCCGCCATCCAATTTTTGATTCAATAGATTAGCTATTTACTTGTCAGTCTTCGAGAGCCTCAGACTGACATCATTTCAAATACTTTTCAATTATTTCCTGGCCAGGATTATAGTATCCGTGGTAAATCTTTGGAAATTCTTTTTTAACAGACTCAATTACATTTTTAACACCGAGCAACTTACTTTCAAATTTATAATCAGTCTCACTAATATACCATTCAGGATCAATATTAAAATTTCTCCATTGTATCATGCTAATATCATATTCGTTAAGAAATTTCTGTAATTCAACATATTCAGCTTCACAGTCTGTAATTCCAGGGAAAACAAAATAATTTATTGACACCCAAATATTATATTTTCTGGCGATTTTAATACTTTCTAAAACATCATTAAAAGAATAATTACGAGGCTTGTAATATTTGTTATAAACTTCTTCCCGAACAGAGTTCATACTCACTCTAATACTTTGTAATCCTGCTTTGCACATCTCTTCAATAGCTTTAGGATTACTTGCATTAGTGTTTAAATTAATTATTCCTTTTTGAGTTCGCTTTCTAATTTGTAAAACCGCATCACGCAATGTTTCCCAAACTAATATTGGTTCTCCCTCACAACCCTGACCATAACTAACAACAGGATTTGGAGCAGTTTCTAAATGATCAACTGCAATTTCTGCAATTTCCTCTGGTGTTGGGACAAATGTTATACGGTTTTGGGTTGACGAAATTTTATGATCTTTTGGCTGATATGAAATGCACCCCAGACACTGCGAATTACATGTTGGCGAAGTTGGTAAAGGTGCTTCCCATCTATTTAAAAAGTAATTTCTTGCTGCTGGACAAAAATATTCTAATGCGCAATACGATAAATGTTTAACTAATCTATTTTTAGGTTTTAGTTTAATCATTTTTTTAGAGCCAGCAATTACTTTTTTCTGATCAAACTGATCACAATCTTGTCTGATATCAACTTCTATTCTTAATGCTGGGACATAAAATTTATTATTAAGCCAACCAACTGCAGAAAAAGCAAAAAGCGGTAAACGAGGTGCACCTTCATTAGTTTTCCATGCTGCATGATGTGTTACAGTATAAGCAGGGGCAACAAAAGCAGCAACAGCTAATTTTGATTTTAGAACTTCAGTTTTTCCTGTCTTAATGTTGTGACCAATTGGGTTTCGTCCCGGTAAAAAAAACATATCGCTACCAAAAGGTAGTTCAATAAAATCTTCAGGACAAAGCTTTAAAGTTTCATTTCCCGCCTGCCCCATAACATTATACCTTGTATCTTCAAAAATATTTCCTTTATCGTCGCAAACAAGCAAATAAGGAACTTTATCGGGATGAAGTTTTTTAATCATTGTTTTTTTCTTTAAGAGTCACCCTGAGCGGAGTCGAAGGGTTTTTTATAGAATTCATGTGAAGTTTCATTTTGGCATTTTGAATATGTTTTAAGCAAATCCCAATTTTCACTTATTAAGGCTTCTTTTTTCTTTCTTGTCCACTTTTTTAAGGCCTTTTCAAGCTCGATAGCCTGATTTGGATCCATATTTTCTGATACCCATTTTAATTGAACAGGTCTTCTTAAAAAAGTATAAGAATCTTCAACTTCGCTATTATTATGTTCTAACAACCGTCTTTCTATATTATTTGTTACACCCACATAATAAGATTTATCAGAGCACTCAAGTATATAAACACATAGTTGACTCATTTAGAACTACTTTTTAGTCCCCTTCGACTACGCTCAGGGTGACTATTACACAAATTAAGAATGACTTTATTTTTTAACTATTTTACTCCAGGCATCTTTTAAACCAACGGTGCGATTTAAAACAATATTATTTGCTGTAGTATCCTTATCGATATTAAAATATCCCAATCTTTCTAATTGATAACTTTCACCAGCTTTTGCATTCTTAACAAATGGCTCAATATATCCCTTAATTACTTTTAATGAATCAGGGTTTAAATCGGCTTTAAAATCTTGTCCGTCTTCTGGATTTTCGCTTTTAAATAATCTATCGTACAGCCTTACCTCGCATTCAACTGCATTTTGTGCAGATACCCAATGTATTGTACCTTTCACCTTTCTTCCATCAATAGTTTTTCCACCTTTTGACTCTTTATCGTAGGTACATTGTATTTCAATAATTTCTCCTGTTTCAGGATTCTTAACAACGTTCTCACATTTAATATAAAAAGCATAACGAAGTCGCACTTCTCCACCTGGTCTTAATCTGAAATAATCTTTTGGTGGATTTTCCATAAAATCCTCTTGTTCAATATAAAGTTCTTTGGTAAATGGAATTTTACGACCACCTGCTGATGCGTCTTCTGGGTTATTTATAGCATCAAGTTCTTCAACATGATTATCTGGAAAATTTGTAATAACAACTTTCACAGGATTTAAAACACCGAGAATACGGTTTGCTTTTTTATTTAAATCTTCGCGAACACAAAACTCAAGTAAACTTACATCAATGACATTTTCGCGTTTTGCAACTCCAATTCTTTCGGCAAAATTTCTTAAAGATTCTGGTGTATATCCTCGACGACGCAAACCACATATTGTTGGCATCCTGGGATCGTCCCATCCGTTCACGTAATTGCTTTTAACGAGTTCTAACAGCTTACGCTTACTCATTACAGTATAAGTAAGATTTAATCGCGCAAATTCGATTTGGCGAGGTCGAGGCAATGGTAAGCCTATCGACTCAAGAAACCATTCATAAAGCGGACGATGAACTTCAAATTCTAAAGTGCAAATTGAATGGGTAATTCCCTCAATATAATCTGATTGCCCGTGAGCAAAATCGTACATTGGGTATATGCACCATTTATTGCCAGTACGATGATGATGAGCGCGTAAAATTCTGTATAAAACAGTATCGCGCATATGCATATTTGGCGAAGCAAGATCAATTTTTGCTCTTAAAGTTTTACTTCCATCAGGAAATTCGCCATTTTTCATTCTCTCAAACAAATCGAGATTTTCCTCTACGCTACGATTTCTATATGGACTTGGTGTTCCCGGAATAGTTGGAGTACCGCGCATATTAGAAACTTCTTCAGCACTTAAATCACACACATATGCTTTTTCTTTCTTGATAAGCACAACAGCCCAATCGTAAATCTGCTGAAAATAATCTGAAGCATAAAATAATCTGTCTTCCCAATCGAAACCCAACCAACGAACATCTTCCATAATAGAATCAACGTATTCTACATCTTC
>CAIQJL010000123.1 GCA_903872185.1 uncultured Bacteroidota bacterium
AAATACTTTTATTTTAAAAATAGTTGCCTTATTTGTACCTATCGTAAAAGAGTCGATGGAGATGCTTTATCAAAACAAATTTGAATATGATTTTGATTCTTCTAAATTCGAAAAACGCTTTGATTTTACACCTACTTCTTACGAAAAAGGCATCAAAGATACCATCGATTTTTACAAAGCAAATCCTGTAAAATAATAATCGTAAATATTATGGGGAGTTCTAATAATTATAGTTTTGATATATAGATTATTATTTGTATCTTTGCATAGTATTAATACAATATGACTATGGCAAATCAAGTTTACAAATCACAAGGTAAAAAGAGTCTATTTGACGAAGAATTTACTATTGAGCGATTATCAGAAATAGGGAACCCATTAGAAGCAATTAATAAAGTAATAGATTTTGAGATGTTTCGATCTACCTTAGAAATTGGATTATTAAACACTAATAAAAAGAGCAATGCTGGTGCAAAACCTTTTGATTTAGTGATGATGTTTAAAATTATGATACTACAGCGTTATTATGGACTTGGTGATAAACAAGTTGAATTTCAAATTTTGGATAGAACAAGTTTTAAATATTTTCTTGGATTAACATCTGGAGATAAAGTACCTGATGAGAAAACGGTATGGTTATTTAGAGAGAATCTAACAAAAGCAGGTCTCATTGAAAAATTATTTGATCAATTTATTAGCTATTTAGAATCAAAAGATTTGATATTTAACGAAGGAAGACTTGTAGATGCAAGTTTTACGATAGCACCTCGTCAACGCAATACCAAAGAAGAAAACCAAAAGATTAAAGATGGACTAGGAGCTGAATTATGGAATGATAATCCACATAAAAAAAGACACAAAGATATAGATGGTAGATGGACAAAGAAAAACAACGAAACATTTTATGGTTATAAAAATCATGCTAAAGTAGATACAAAAAGTAAATTTATTAAAAAGTTTGTTGTCACAGATGCCTCTGTTCATGACTCACAGGCATTAGATATTTTATTAGATGAAAAAGACGAAGATCAAAATTTGCATGCAGATAGTGCCTATACAGGAGAAGAACAAGAAAAAACTATAGCAAAATATAAAATGAAAAACAAAGTAAATGAAAAGGGATATAAGAATAAGCCATTAACAGAAGATCAGAAATTAAATAATAATCAAAAATCAAAAACAAGAGCAAGGGTAGAACATGTATTTGGATTTATGGAACAAAGCATGAATGGACTATTTGTTAGGTCTGTGGGAATAACAAGAGCAACTGGAATAATAGGACTAATAAATTTAACTTACAACTTATTTAGATATGAACAAACAATTAGATTAGGAATTTTATAACATAGATAAATTGATAGATACATTTACTTTTTAGTTAATAAATGACATTTATTGTATTATACTAGTATCTTATTTCAAGAAATATTTAATGGGTTCATATATTTCTTGAAACATTTTAAATAAAAATGAATTTTTAGAACTCACCTTAAGAAATTATGACAATTCGGAATTGGCATTTGTTGTGATCCTTTTTGTACTATATCTCCTTAAATAAAGTAGGTTATGTTTTATAATAATGTGGAAATTTATTATCTTTGCAGAATAAAATAAATAGGCATGGACTTACAAGAAATCTTAAAAACGCTTAGTCAAAATGAGAAAGTTGAGTTAGCTCAGTTGCTTCAACAAGATTTAAGTGCACCGAACATTGAACTCTTAAAATCCAACATTAATAAAGATCAAGAAATTCTTTGCCCTCATTGTAATAGTAATGATATATATAGTCATGGCAATTATAAAGGAAGGAAACGATATAAATGCAAGGTTTGTAAGAAGACTTTCAATGATTTTACAGGGACAGCAATATCAGGAATTAAAAAGACAAATGAGTTTCAACAATATATTAGTCTTGTAGTAGAGAGCGTTAGTATAAGAAAAGCATCATCTCAAATTGGTGTCAATATCAAAACGATATTTGATTGGAGGCATAAGCTATTATCTTCTATGGCTTTAATGAATGGTCAATCATTTTTAGGTATAGTTGAATGTGATGATAAGCAATTGAACATTAATAATAAAGGAGATCGACATTTAGATAGAAAACCGTATAAAAGACCTAGTGATAGAGAAACAAAAAGAGGTGTTAGTAATGATAAAGTTTCTATAATAGTAGCTACAGACAGAAATGGAAATCCGACTATGCAGGTGGCTAAAATTGGAAGAATAGATTCGGATAGCGTTGAAAACACTATTGGAGAATTCATAAGCACCCAAAATGTTCTATGCTCAGATTCTCATCCTTCTATTATAGCATGGGCTAAGGAGAAAAAATTGGAACATCATACTTTCATAGCTTCAAAGCAGCATGTCAAAGATAAGTGTTATCATGTTCAACATGTAAATTCAATAGATAACCGATATGAAAGATGGGTCAAAAGATTTTATGGAGTATCAACTAAATATTTAAGTCAATACTTAAATTGGTTCGTTTTTTTAGAAAAAGTAAAAAAATCTAGAACTCAAACGTTAGATCTTGCTAAGAATGTTGCTTTAGATATATCTACTATTAAAAACTATAGATTAATCAATAATAGGTATGAGAATTTGTTAATTCCACATTCTTCTTAAACATAACCTTTTTAAATTAATTGTAATAACACCATAATTCAAGGTATTGGCTTAATTTACTTTTATTAAAAAATCAAATTTATAGTTATGGCAAAAATTTATACTCTTTTCTTTTTACTGTTGAT
>CAIQJL010000124.1 GCA_903872185.1 uncultured Bacteroidota bacterium
ATTGATCAAACAAATATTTGATGAAGCAAATAATACTACTTTAAACTATGCTTATTTAGTGGAAAAGGTAGGAACAATAAGGAATACAGACAAAGAAGCATCTAAAAAATATACACAAAGGAACATTTTGTCCCTACTAAAAAAAGACAATAATGGAAATTATACTATTGGGGACATTTTCGGGGACATTTAGGGGACATTTAGGGGACATCGGGGACATTTAGAGGGGACATGTCCCCTATATAGAAAAGGGGACTGTCTGTCCCTTAAAAATGAATGTCCCCAAAAAAGAGAAAAAACAATTTTTAAAAGGTCGGAAAAAAGAGAAATGAAACAAGTTTTTAATATCATCATTTTTACAGGAAATATCCAAGTTGGAAATAAAGGATTCGTAACATATCATAAAGTAAATTCTATTGACAAGTTTAAAAAGTTTGCTTCCGAAAAATATTCTGATTGGAAATTTTTAACTGTGTACGATAATACAACAAAAGAAAAATTATATACTTTGAAGCGTATATAAACGGCTCTTTTTTCCGACTTTTTAAAAAAAACAAAACCCCGCAAATATTACTATCTACGAGGTTTTGGAAGAGGAAACCTCTTTTTTCCTATTGCAAAGGTAAATATTTTTATTGAAATTCCAAATATTAATTACTATATTTGTAAAAAATATTAATACTTTCAATTATGCCAATCATTAGTTACGTTCCACCAAAAAAAAATATTCACGACAATCGCACCCCTAATGGCGGTTACTATACTGCGAAATGTGATAATTGTGGTACTGAATTTTATCCAAAAAGAAGTAATGCCAAATATTGTACTCCAAATTGTGCTTTGATTTCGCACAGACAAGCGGTAGCAAGTGGAAAAACCGCAAAAATAGAGAAACAAAAAGCAAAAAAGAGTAAAAAACCCAAATTAGCTGAAGATGGGAGTTATTTTATTGGTGCAAATAATGTTTATCAGTATCTAAAGGCAAATTACGACACAAGAGGGCAAAAAGAAATTATAATTCAATCCTTGCTTTCCTTAGTTACTGATGTTGATGATGTTGATGATGCGTATTTTTTTAATGATAAAATTTATTTTCGAAGAGAGTCTGAACGAAAATATTACTTAATGAATTTCTAAACCAAAAGCCACTTGGTAGTCGCAAACTAACCCAAATGGCTTTTATATTTTTACAATCCGATGGACAAAATTACAACAAAAAATCCAAAACAACAAAATTTGTGGGAATTGCAAGAATCTATTATCCCAGCAGATGATAAAAGAATTTACATTCCTAATTGGGACAATAAGCCAAAAGAAACGGAAACAGTTATTTCCTTTATGGGAAGTAAATTTCTTACAACAGGCAACCTATCAACAATAATAAGCAAGGCGGGAACTGGCAAAAGTAGTGTATGTGAAGCTATAATGTCTGCATTAATTAACCCTGAATGTGATGGGTTAGGCTTTAAGGTTAAATTAAGCGGTTACAGAAATAAAATTCTATACATAGATGGCGAAAGAACCATTCACGATACCTGGAACTCTTGGCATAGAGTTATGCAAAGAAGTAATACGGCTAAACCGCTGAAAGTCAATCAGTTAATAATTGCCAATTTTAAGGCTATTGGCATTAACGAAAGAATTAAACACACAACCGGAATACTGAAAAAAAACAATGATATAGGATTAGTTATATTTGATGGTGGTGGCGATTTTGTTGCAGATACAAATTCTAATATCGAGGCAAATGTCTTTAAAGATTGGATTAATACATTTAACCCAACCATAAGCGTTTTAGCAACCTTACATTCTAATCCAACCGATAACAAGCCAAGAGGACATATCGGCTCGGAATTGTGGCGTAGGAGTGAATCTGTGCTATTATTACGAAAGGTAGAGGGGACAATAAGGGAAATTACTGCACAATTTGAAATGGGCAAGGTTAGAAATGATAATGATAATGTGAGCAACTTCTATGAATGGAATGAAGAAGAAGAAATGTTCTCAACTACTCATTACCAAGCAGTTAAGAAAAACATAAATACAGAAAAACACAAAGAATTGATCAAACAAATATTTGATGAAGCAAATAATACTACTTTAAACTATGCTTATTTAGTGGAAAAGGTAGGAACAATAAGGAATACAGACAAAGAAGCATCTAAAAAATATACACAAAGGAACATTTTGTCCCTACTAAA
>CAIQJL010000125.1 GCA_903872185.1 uncultured Bacteroidota bacterium
AAAAGCCCCAATCGGGGCTTTTTTCATTTTATTACCTTTAACCATTTAAAAAAAATCTTCAGAAGAATGGGTAAAGTATAGTAAAATGTTAACTGAACTTTTACTGTTTATTAAGTAGGAGAGTTGTTTTACTTAAGAAATGAAGTATTATATAAAAACACAAAAGCGAGGTAAATCTTATAAAAGAAATTTAATGTGAACTCAAAATAATTTGTCATTCAGAGCGAAATGAAATGAAGCGAAGAATCTAGTATGAAGTTTATATACCAGATTCTTCGCTACTCCGCTGCAGCGGACAGAATGAAATTAAAAATATTTATTGTAAAATGTTAATTCTTTATTTTTAAATCATCTAAAGTTTTGTTTCTTACTTGACTTCTAACTCAAATTTATATTTTTTTGCAAAATCTTCTTGGAATTTAATATATACATCACATGCGTTTTGATGTTTTACTCCAATAATACTATCAATTTCAAAACATTTAGCTCTGTCTGCTTCGGTAAATTCTTCTCCTTTTCCAATAAGAGTTACAATTTCTGTATATTCATTATCGCACATCGAACCAATAGCATTAAAATAGTCAATTGTAATCCCTTTGAAATCTGTAAAATCTTTTATGCCTTCATAATCTTTTTTATCAGTTATTGTTGTTAATGTAGATTTAACTTGTTCCTTAACTGAGCTCAAATCAGTTTTTAAAGCTTCATATTGTGCAACATCAAAAGTGTCTACATCATACTCATTCCAGAAATCTTTAAATGAATTGTAGGTTTTATCTAGACTACTTGTAGCATCCATAAAATACTTGTTGCATTCCAATGCTTCGTCTGAAGTAGGTGCAGACTTACAAGAGAACATGAAGATAACAATTGCAATTGCTAAAATAAAGTTAAGTTTTTTCATTTTTGTTTTTTAATTATAATTTATTAATATTTCATATCAAAGGTAATACGTATTTTTTATTTAACTAATTATTTTAATCTATGTCGGATTTATTAAAGATGAATTTCTTTAATTGAAATATCTAAATCGCGTTCAATAATTTTCAAATCTGCAATGTCTCTTTGATCAACCAGACAAAGCGAAATTCCTTTAAGCCCTGCTCTTGCAGTTCTACCGCTTCTGTGAGTGTAATATTCTATTTGATCAGGAAGTGTATAATGTACAACATAAGCTAGTTCATTAACATCAATACCTCTGGCTGCAATATCTGTAGCTACTAATATCTGAAGTTTTGTATTTTTAAAAGCTCTCATAATTTTTTCGCGTTCTTTCTGCATTAGATCACCATGCAAAGCACATGCATTGTGTTTTTCTGATATTAGTTTATCCGCAACAGCTTGTGTATCGGCTCTTGATCTGCAAAAAACAATACCTCTGTTATCTCCTTGCTTTTTTAAGAAACTTGATAAAACTTTTGGTTTATCATGCTTTTCGCATATTACATATTTATGATCAATACTTTTGTTAATAACATCGTGCTTATGAGCTTCAATTTTCATTGCATTTTGTGACAAGTATTTTGCAATAATTGCTTTTATTCCTTGTGGCATTGTTGCAGAAAATAACCAGGTATGTCGCTTACCAGCGGTATAACTTAATATTGTGTCAAGTTCTTTTTTAAAACCGAAACTTAGCATTTCATCTGCTTCGTCTAACACTATTGTTTTTATTGATGAAAGGTCAATTGCTTTTCGTTCTAACAAATCAACCAAACGTCCGGGAGTAGAAACTACAATATGTGTGGGTCTTTTTAATGCAGCAATTTGTTCGTCAATTTTTTTTCCGCCAGTAATAGATTCTACAAATATTTTTTTCTCAGAATATTTACTAAACTTAAATAATTGCTTAGCTATTTGCTGACCTAATTCGCGGGTTGGCGCAAGTATTAAAGCTTGTATCTTTGGGTTCTCTGTATAAATTGCTTGTAAAATGGGCAAACCATAAGCTGCAGTTTTACCTGTACCTGTTTGTGCCTGACCAATAAAATCGGTACCTTGATTTACTAAAAACGGAATTGCTTGTACTTGAATTGCGGTAGGCTCTATAATATTATTTTCTTCTAATGCTTTAATAAAAGTATCGGAGATGCCTAAATCAGAGAATGTTTTCAAATTGAATAAGATAAATTAAAAGCAAAAGTAAGTATAAAAAAACTGACATAAGTAATTAGTAATCCGTAATTGAAATTATTATTCTTCCTCTTTATGAAATTCATCAGCTAAATCTAACAAATCAATTGGTAAACTCTTTTTTGCTTTTGCACCAAGGCTTTTCATTTCTTCGGCTCTTTTTAAAATATTTCCTTTTCCTTCGTGTAATTTGTTAATTGATGATTCAAGACTTCTTTGAGCATCATCGAGTTTCTTTTTAATTCCTAACAAATCTTCAATAAAACCTACCAGTTTATCATACAAATCGCCACCACGTTTTGCTATTTCAAGAACATTCCTGCTTTGATATTCTTGTTTCCAAAGCGATTGAATTAGTTTTAATGCAGCAATTAAATTGGTAGGTCCGATTAGTAATATTCGTTTATCGTATGCAAAATTCCATAACTCAGGTTCTTTTTGAATTGCTAACATGTAAGCAGGTTCAATAGGTAAAAACATCATTACAAAATCGAGTTGATTCTGCTTATATAAATCCTGATAGTTTTTTTGACTTAATCCAATAATGTGATTTTTAATAGCAATGATATGTTCTTTCATTGCTGTATCCTGTTCTTCAATAGTATTTGCTGAAGCATATCTTTCATATGCAACAAGTGTGACTTTACTGTCAATAATAACATTTTTATTGTCTGGTAATGTTACAACAATATCAGGTTGAAATCTTTTTCCGTCCTCAGCAGTAACAGATTCCTGTGCAAAGAATTCGCGATTTTCAACTAAGCCAGATCGTTCTAAAATTGTTTTTAAAATTACTTCTCCCCAGTTTCCTTGTGTTTTTACCTGACCTTTTAATGCATTTGTGAGATTTGTTGCGTCTTTACTTATTTGTAGATTTAAATCTGATAAACGTTTTAACTCTTCTTTTAATGAGAAGTTCTCGCGTGATTCTTTGTTATATGTTTCTTCAACTTTTTTTTCAAAATCTTTAAGTTTTTCTCCAAGTGGTTTTAAAAGTTCGTCAAGCTTTTCTCTATTTTGTTCTGTGAATTTTTTAGTTTTTTCTTCAAGAATATCGTTTGCTAAATTGCGAAACTCAATATTCATCTGGTGTCGTACTGATTCTAATTCTTTCTTTTGTTCCTCAATTTTCTGAAGCATATTTTGCATATTAGCTTCGCTGGTAGATAGTTTAGCTGTATTTTGCAATAACTGATTATTCTTTTCTTCAAGTTCAGTTTTATGTGTCTTAATTTGTTGCTCTAGAAGCTGAGTTTTTTCTGATATTACTCCAAAATTTAATTTTGCTGCATCTCTTTCATTTTGAATTGCCTGTAATTCAATTAAAGCAATATGTTTTTTTCTTTTTCTAATAAAAAATGAAATAGTCCAGCCTAAAAGCACACCTATTTTTATACCTATAATGAAAATTAAAAAGTCGTTCATTTTATTTACTATTACTAATAGCTTATATAATTTCTTGAATTTCAAATTTACGAGTTTTTTATTTTACAAATAACTTTTTCATATTCATTTTTATTAATTAAGCACTTAAGGCACTTTAAACTTTAAGTATTTTAAGTACTCTTGATGGGTTAACTTCTTTTAACGAATAATTATTTGCTTGTTTAAAATTTAAAATTAACTTTGCATTACAAAGTACTATAATATGGCAGAAATAGAAGATTTAAAAGAAATAAGAAACCTGATGGAAAAGTCATCAAGGTTTTTATCATTAAGTGGTTTATCTGGAATTATTGCAGGTATTACAGCCTTATTAGGTGCTGCATATGCATGGTGGTTTATTAGTCAGTTAGGAATGATGACTATATTTGTAAATCCAATTATAGTATTATTCGCTGATGCATTAATTGTATTTGTAATTGCCCTTTTTGCAGGAATCTTTTTTTCATGGAGAAAGGCGGTAAAGCAAGGAGTCCAATTTTGGTGTAAGACAAGTAAGAGATTACTTATTAATTTTTTAATTCCATTAGTTAGTGGAGGTATTTTTTGTTTATTTCTTATTTATCATGGTTATTATTTGATGATAATTCCTGCAACTTTAATTTTTTACGGATTGGCTCTAGTTAATGCAAGTAAATTCACATATGCTGATACATACTATTTTGGTTTATCAGAAATAATTTTAGGTTTGTTAGCGTCTTTTTTTAATGGTTATGGAATTTGGTTTTGGGGAATTGGTTTTGGTGTTCTTCATATATTATATGGTATTGTAATTTATTTTAAATACGATTATGGAGTTACCAATAAATAAATTTAACAAAGCTTTTGAAAACCGTATTAGACTTGGTGTTATGTCAATTCTTATGGTTAACGATTGGGTTGATTTCAGCACTCTAAAAGAGATGCTAGAATTAACTGATGGTAATCTTGCTAGTCATATAAAGGCATTAGAAGTTGAACAATATATTGAAGTAAATAAACGTTTCATAAACAAAAAACCAAATACTTCTTATCGTGCAACATTTTTGGGAAGAAACGCTTTTAAAGAACACTTAAATGTTCTGGAAAATATTATAAAACAAAACGAGTAATTTTTTTTTATTTATTAACTTTGAAACACAAAGTACTTTTATGAAAACAAAAAACAACATCAGTTACTTACTGATTTTTATTGGAGCTTGTCTTTTTCAGTGGTTATTCTGGCACGAGACACCTGGTATTAATCTTTTATTTTTTACGATTTTTATTGTTCCGGCAATAATGTATCTTTTTCCGGAATCTCTTAAAAAAATTCCATTCTGGTTTTCGTTATTTGGGCTTTTAGCAACAAGTGCAGCAGTTACAATTCATGGAAGTTCATTTCCTGTTGTTATGTATGTGTTTTCAGTAATTCTATTTGCTAGTTTTTCGAAATGGTCATTAATTAAAAGTCCGGTTTTTGCAATTCCTTCATCAATAGTAGGGTTAATTCTTTCTCCGTATACTTTTTTTTCAAGAAAAAATAAAAAAGAATCGGATAAATCACAACGTTCAGGATTTTTAAAATGGTTTGGTATCATTATTTTACCAATTATAATTTTAGTAATCTTTTTTGTGATTTTTTATTTTGCTAGTGAGAAATTTGCAGAGTATTCTGATAAACTGTTGATTCCAATTCAGGATTTATTTTATAATATTTTTGGCAATATAACTTTCCTTAGTGTTTATTTCTTTTTGCATGGTATCTTGATAGTTACTTGGCTTTTTTTGAGAAATAAAGCCTCTGATTTTTCTGTACAGGAAAATAAACAATCATTAGTAATTACTAGGCTTAAAATTCAAAGAAAAAGAATATTCTCAATTATTGGATTGAAAAAAGAATATCTATCAGCTTTGGTTTTACTTATATTAATAAATCTTCTTGTATTAGCTGCAAATATTGTTGATATTAAGTTTTTGTGGTTTGGATTTGAATTTAAAGAAGGTATGAATCTTAAACAATTTGTGCATGAAGGAACATACCTTTTAATTCTCAGTATACTTTTATCAATGGGAATATTGTTATATATTTTCAGAAAGAATCAGAATTTCTTTTCAAAGGGTAAACTATTAAGGAAACTTGCATCTGTCTGGATTGCTCAAAACTTAATTCTTGCTATTTCTGTAGGATTAAGAAATTACCATTATATAGATCAATATGGGCTTGCATACAAAAGAATTGGTGTTTTCATTTTTCTAATGCTAGTACTTTTTGGTTTATTTACATTTTTCGTTAAAATTATTAGAAAAAGGTCTGGTTATTACCTTATTAACAGAAACTCTTGGGCTATGTATTTGGTGTTAACAGCTAGTTCGCTTTTAAGCTGGGATACAATTATAACAAAATATAATGTTAAGTATTGTAAAGATTTGGATTATGAATTTCTGGTTCAAATGTCAACAAAAGCATTACCATATTTTGATATTAATAAGATAAAAGGAGATGTTGAGTATTACGAATATCTTCCTAAAAGGCATTACAAGAATCCTTGGGTATTTGATGGAAATTATAAAACACCTTCCTTTTTTGCATATAATATGCATGATTATTATGTAAAAACTGTTTTTGATTTTCTTTATACATGGGAGACAGGGACAAAACTTTCTTGGAATTATTATGATGAACTGGCATATAAGAACTTTATAAGCCGACCTCAATTAAAGGAAAAATATAAATATTATAAATATTTCAGAATGAAAATAGAACAAATTGAAAATGAAAACAAAAAACCAGTTCAAAAAAGAACTTCTGCTACAGGTCGTGACGAATCCCGTTATGAATAAAAGTGGAATAGGTGTAAATCATTTAGAACAAATATTTTTAGTAATTAAAATTATTGTATTATGAAATCAGTATTCTGGCCCAAAAGATTATTTGTTTTAACAATGTTCAGTATAGCAATGGGACTTTTAGAAACTGCAATTGTAATTTATTTGCGTGAGCATTATTATCCAGAAGGTTTTGCTTTTCCATTATCGCTTGTAACTAGAACTGTTGCAATTACTGAATTCTTCAGAGAAGGAGCTACGTTAATTATGTTAGTAACAATTGGATATTTAAGTGGCAGGAATCTAATTGAACGTTTTGCTTATTTTATTTATGCTTTTGCTATATGGGATATTTTTTATTATGTTTTCTTATATGTTATAATAGGTTGGCCTTCTTCGCTTTTTACATGGGATGTTTTGTTTCTACTTCCTTCAATGTGGACTGGTCCGGTGATAGCTCCTGTACTTACTTCGCTTAATATGATATTACTTGCATTTGGAATAATTTTCTTTTGTGGAAAATCTAAAAATTCTAAATTGTCTAGAATAGAATGGTGGTTACTTGTTATAGGCTCTTTAATAGTAATTGCTGGATTTATGCAGGAGTTTATTGCTTTTATGCTTCAATACTTTTCATTTGTTGACTTAATTACAAATTTATTTTCTCATGATGTGTTAATACTTTCAATGAAATTTGTTCCTAAAAATTTTCCATGGATAACATACGGTGTTGGGCAGATATTGATCTTGTTAACTACAGTTTACTATATTTTTAGGAATTTTAAACAGTGAGTCTGTTTTAATAATTAATTTAGCCTAATTGACTTTATTTGTCAATTAGGCTTTTTTATTTATAGAATAAAAGATGTTGTATTATTTTGTCTATTCGTTTGCTTTTTAATCTGTTTTGTATAATCAGTTTATTTTTTGTCATCCTAAAATGTATTTTTATAAAATTATGTCTTAAAATATGCTTTTTTGTATCCTAAATTGATGAAAAAAACATAGAAATGTTATCTTTGCCAACGGTATAAAATTAATAAGTAAAAGAGTATTTTATGAAAAACAGAAAATTCATTTCTACATTAGTAATTTCATTATTAGTATTTAGTCTGGCTAATGCACAATTTGAGTCACAATGGCGTGGTGTAAACCGTGATGGAGTTTATAACGAAACTGGATTAATAAAACAATGGCCTGTGGATGGACCAAAAATATTATGGCATTTTGATGATTTAGGAAAAGGCTTTGCTTCGGCAATAATTACAAATGATAAAATTATAACCTGTGGAATGCTTGATAGTACAGGATATGTTTTTGCATTGGATTTAAAAGGAAATTTACTTTGGAAAACTGCTTATGGAAAAGAATGGGCTGAGTCATGGCCTGGTTGTCGTTCAACACCTACTGTATTTGATAATAAAATTTATGTGAATAGTAGTTTTGGAATGGCAGTTTGTGTTGATGCTACAAACGGAAAAATTCTCTGGTCAGTTGATATGGCAAAAATATTTGGTGCAAAACCTCCCAAATGGGGAATTGTTGAATCTCCTTTAATTGTTGATGATAAAGTTATTTTTTCTTCAGGCGGAAAAGAAACCAATATTGTTGCTTTAAATAGAATTGATGGTAAAACAATTTGGACTTCTCCTGGAGCAGGTGAGTTAACTGCATATTGTTCTCCACTTCTAATAAATCACAAAGGCAAAAAATTAATTTGTACTCTCACTGAAAGTACTGTATTAGGAATTGAGCCTGAAACTGGAAAAGTATTATGGACATACCCAAAAAAGAACAAATGGTCGGTACATGCAAATACCCCACTATATTATAATGGGCAGATTTATGTTGTTAGTGGTTATGGGTCAGGTGGAATTATGTTAAAACTTGCAGATGATGGAAATTCAGTAACGGAATTATGGACTAATACTACATTAGACAATCAAATGGGTGGGGTTGTTTTAATTGATAATCATTTATATGGTTCGGGTCAGGATAATAAAACCTGGCAATGTATTGATTGGAATACTGGAGTAATGAAATACCAAACAGATGCAATTGGTAAAGGTGTTACAATTGCCAATGACGGTTTATTATATTGTTATAGTGATAAGGGTGATTTTGCTTTAGTAAAACCTACCGAAAATGCTTTTGAAATTATCAGCAAAATTAAAATAACTTTAGGTGCAGATTATCATTGGGCACATCCAGTAATTAAAAATGGAATATTATACATGCGTCATGGTAATGTTTTAATAGCATATTCATTAGCAGCTGAGTAATTTCAAATGTTTGGGAAGAATTTGTCAAGATATTTAATAATTCTTCTTGCTTTAATAAGCATTACTGTTTTTGTATTTTGGTTTGTTCATGATCCAGTTAAAGATTTAAAAACAAGTTTACCTGGATTAGATAATAGACCACCAAGATCTTCTGATACAAATAATGTTGTCAAAATTGGTGAGAAATTTACTTTACTTAAAGAGTCTACTTCTACACTGACAGGTAAATGGCCACATTTTCGAGGTGCCGATTTCGATAATATTAACAAAGAGAACATAAAACTTATTGATAATTTCGGGAAGGATGGACCTAAAATAATTTGGAAATTGGATATGGGTGAGGGCCATGCTGCAGCTTCAATTTATAATGGAAAAGTTTATGTTTTGGATTATAATGAAGCTAAAAAAGCTGATGTTTTAAAATGTCTATCACTTGAAACTGGTGAGGAACTGTGGAGAAGATTTTATTCTGTTCATATAAAACGAAATCATGGAATTTCAAGAACAATTCCTGCTATAAACGATAAATACGTTGTTACAATTGGTCCAAAGGGGCATGTAATGTGTGTGAGTTCTTTAAATGGTGATTTGTTATGGGGCATTGATCTGGAAAGAGAATATAAAACCGAAATTCCTTTTTGGAATACTGGTCAATGTCCATTTATTGATAATGATGTTGCTGTTATTGCAACAGGTGGAGATGCAATTATGATTGGTGTTGAATGTGCTACAGGAAAAGTTCTATGGAAAACTCCTAATCCTGATAAATGGAAAATGTCACATTCATCTATTATGCCAATGACTTTTGGTGGAAAGAAAATGTATGTATATTCTGCTATTGGCGGTGTATGTGGAATTTCTGCAGAAGGAAGTGATAAAGGTAAATTGTTATGGAAAACAACTGAGTTTGGACCGAATGTAGTTGCCCCGTCTCCTGTGATTCTAAATAATGGGAAAGTATTTATTACTGCGGGTTATGGGGTAGGAGCAATGCTTTTTCAACTTACCGGAACTGCTGGAAATTTTTCTGTAAAAGTTCTTCAGAAATATTTACCAACAGAAGGCGTTGCTTCAGAACAACAGACACCAATTTTTTATAAAGGATTTATGTTTGCAATTCTTCCTAAAGATGCAGGTGGTTTGCGTGATCAATTTGTTTGTTGTAATCCTTATGATTGTAAGAAGATACTTTGGTCAAGTGGTAAGGATATTCGTTTTGGATTAGGTCCATATATTATTGCTGATGATAAATTTTTTATTGTTGATGATGATGGAACACTTACAATTGCTGAAGCTAATACTTCAAAATTTATATTGTTAAGTAAAACCAAAATTATGGATGGGCAGGACGCATGGGGACCAATTGCAATTGCTGATGGAAAGTTAATCATGAGGGATTCTAAACAAATGATATGTATTGATATTAAAAAATAAAAAAAGGGAAACCGCAAAGAGCGCTAAGTAAAAACGCTAAGAAGAACAAGGAAAGAGAATATGACTGAAAATGAATTGTCAAATATAATTATTGGTTTAGCTATAGAAGTTCACACTGCACTTGGACCCGGCTTATTGGAAAGTGCTTATAAAGAATGCTTGTATTATAAAATAAATAAGTCAGGTTTATTTGTCGAAAAAGAAAAAGCAATGCCATTAATATTTGAAGAAGTTAGGTTGGATTGCGGATACAGAATAGATTTACTTGTAGAGAATAAGTTGGTGTTAGAGTTAAAAAGTGTTGAATGTTTGAATGATATTCATCTTGCTCAAACTTTGACATATTTGAAACTTGGGAATTATAAATTGGGTTTATTAATTAATTTTAATGTACTAAGGTTGAAAGATGGAATTAAAAGAGTTGTTAATGGATTATAATCTTTGCGAACTTTGCGATAAACTTTGCATTCTTTGCGGTTAATTGTTTTATGGATTTAAAGGAATTGTTAATAGAATATAATCTTTGCGAACTTTGCGAAAAGCTTTGCATTCTTTGCGGTTAGTTATTATATGGAATTAAAAGAATTGTTAATAGAAAATAAACTTTGCGAACTTTGCGATAAACTTTGCATTCTTTGCGGTTAATTGTTTTAACATGAATAAAAAATTATTAATAGGTTTATTAGTTGTTCTAATTCTTGTGGTCATTGGATTAATGATCAGAGACATGTTTTTTATGACTCAAAGTCAGGAGAATCCATATGAGTTAAATACTGACAGTTTAAAAAAGTTTGATACCAGTTTAATTTGTTATAAAGAAGTTGCTCAGATAAAACCAGTAATTGATGAATTGAATGGAATTTCAATTGATGATAAAGATAATATTGTTATTATTGGAAGTAAAGTCATTGTTTATGATAAAGAATTTAAAGAAATCAAATCATTTAAACTTGGCGAAGTTGGTAATTGTGTGGCTGTAAATTCAAATGGAGAAATTTATTTAGGTGTTCAGAATCATATTGAAGTATGGGATGTAAAAGGAAATTTTTTAAAACGTTGGGAAACCGATAATACAGAATCAATTTTATCAGGAATTGCTGTAAATAAATCTTCTGTATTTGTTGCTGATGCTACAGATAGGGTGGTTCATGAATATGATCTAAAAGGAAAATTTCAGAAAGATTTTGCAAAAGAAGATTCATCTAAAGGTGTTCCAGGAATTATTATTCGATCTGCATTTTTTGATGTTTCAATCGGAAGAGATGACGAAATTTGGATTGCAAACCCAGGAGCTTATTTGTTAGAAGCATTTGATAAAAAAGGAGGAGTAATTTCTACATGGGGAAAATCATCTGAAGAAATTCAAGGATTTTGTGGTTGTTGTAATCCTACAAATTTCACATTGTTTTCTGATGGCTCATTTGTTACTGCTGAAAAAGCTATTCCAAGAGTAAAAATATATTCTCCTTCTGGTGAGTTTGTTTGCATTGTTGCTGGACCAGATAAATTCGACGATGGAACTAAAGGGCTTGATTTAGCAGTTGATTCAA
>CAIQJL010000126.1 GCA_903872185.1 uncultured Bacteroidota bacterium
GCTACTTTTGCAGGAACATTATGTTTTAGCATCAATGTAGCATTTGTATGTCTAAGATCGTGAAACCGCATATGTTCTAAGTTGTTTTGCTTTAGTCTTCTAGCAAATACACGAGTAAAATTACCTGGATCAATCGGCGAACCAGTTTCATAACAATTAATTAAATCACCATCAACATAAGCGCTTTCCATTAATTCTTTGAATTTATTTTGTGCTAATTTATGTTTAGATAATTCATCTAATATTCCTTGAGATGCAGTAATAATCCTTTGGCTATCTTCTGTTTTAGGTTCATGAAAAATAAGCCCTTTCCTTGATGTAAGAAGTGATCGGTTATTAACGCGAATCTCGAAATAAAATGTCCCTCCAGTTATGATAAAATAATGGTTGCGAAAACATAATATATCATCTGGAGGGACGACATGCACAATAAGATTTTATACCAGAAACCATTAAAAGAACAAGAGAAATTAATTTTTTTATATTGTTTTATTGATGATTTATTAAAACAAATTTCAGCTAAATCAACATTTCCAAAGCTAAAGGGATCTAAACGTGGCAGAAACAGGAGGTTAGCATTATCGGAAATAATTACTCTTGGTATTTTTAGAATGATTGTAAATATACCAACCGTTAAAGATTATCATAAATTTCTATTATCACACTATGATAATTATTTTAATTTACCAAATTATCAAAACTTTAACTCCCATTTAAATAATGTATTGCCATATATAGTAATGATATTAAATGTAATGACGATTTTTACTAGAAAAAATGGTGCCGATTTGCACTTTATGGATTCTACACCGCTTCCTGTATGTAAAAACAAAAGAATATATACTCATAAAGTTGCAAAGGAACTTGCTCAAAGAAGCAAATCAACAATGGGATGGTTCTATGGGTTTAAACTTCATATAATTTGTAATGAAAGTGGGGGTCTTGAATCAATTAAAATTACACCTGGTAATGTTTACGATGGCCATATGGTTGATAATATGGCTAAGGATATTTTAGGTAAAATAATAGCAGATGCTGGATATGTAGGCGTAAACTCAGACTGTAAAAATTATCATTTTATAAGTTCTGTACGTAAAAACATGAAGAAGCTTATGACAACAGATCAACATAAACTTCTTAAACGTAGGCAGTTGGTAGAAAGTGTTTTTAGTGTTATTAAAGAACGTATAGGTATAGTAACCTCTTTAGCTAGATCTCTTAATGGATTGTTTTCGAGGTATGCTATATGTTTATTGGCATATTTCTTTATACAATTGAGATAGTTTTGAATTTCGAGATTCGCGTTATTAGCTACTTTTAATGATAATTTTATTAATGATATTGATCAATTAATAAAAAAGTATGAAATAAAAGCTAATAAATTAAATAAAAAACTTGTTATTAGAATACACGTGGCTGGCGAATTCTATAATCTTGAATACTTAAATAAATGGATCAATATAATTAATTTAAACAAAAATGTTACCTTTTTTAGTTATACAAAAAACTATAACTTGTTTTTAGATAATAAAATTGAGTTACCAGCAAACTTTAATATTCTTTTTAGCTTGTTTGACGGAATGCAGGAAAAATTAATTGATCAAATAATTAATTCAAATTATAACATTTTTTATTCTACTAACTCAATGGAATTAAAACCAATGATCAATAATTCAATTTTTACTTCCTGCAATGGGTTCGATTGTATGAATTGTAATAAATGTAGTACTAAAACTAAAAAAAGAATGATCATTACTTGCGAATTGCATTAATATTAAAATACATATTAAAAGTATTTTAAATTATTTTTTAAAACAATGGGTTTGAAGGCTTTTTTGGAAATTACTTCCTTTACAAGTATATAATAAAAGCGTATAATTAAACTATAGACAAGAAATACAAAACATTATATAC
>CAIQJL010000127.1 GCA_903872185.1 uncultured Bacteroidota bacterium
TTAAAATATTTTCTTAAATGAGAATTATCTTATTTTTTATATTGTTGGGGCTTTCGTTTAATTGCTTTTCTCAAAATGCGGATATTGAATTATTGCGTAAGATTAATTTAAACAGAAATAAAAATCTTGATGGTGGTTTTCAGTTTATTTCTAATACTACAGGAATAGTTAGTTTTGGGGTTCCCGCAGTTGTACTAGGAACTGGTTTGATTTTGAATGATAGTTCAATTAAACACAAAGGATTATTACTTGTATCTTCATTGGCTTTAACTTCTGGAATTACTGTAATAATGAAGTATGCAGTAAATCGTGATCGTCCATTTAAAACTTATCCTGAAATTGAAAAAATGTCTTCTGCTGGTAGTCATTCATTCCCATCAGGGCATACGTCTGAGGCATTTTCAACAGCAACTTCATTAAGTTTGGCATTTCCTAAGTGGTATGTTATAACTCCATCTTATTTGTGGGCATCATCTGTTGGGTATTCCAGAATGCATCTTGGAGTACATTACCCAAGTGATGTTGCAGTTGGTGCATTGATTGGTGCAGGATCGGCATTTCTTTGTTATAAAGCTCAAAAGTGGTTAAATAAAAATAGACATAATAAATAATTTTTTTCATGCTACGTAGTAGCATAATGTTTATAAAAAATCAAAATAATACTTTTTAGCTACAGAGTAGCTGAATGTAAATTGATAAATACTTAAGAATACTATGGCAAACACTTATTCTCAAATGTATGTTCATATTGTTTTTGCAGTAAGAAACAGAGAAAATTTAATTCCCAAAAAACACAAAGAGGAATTACAAAAGTATATTACAGGTATAGTCACAAACCGTGGACAAAAGCTTTTAGCCATTAATTGTATGCCCGATCATACACATATTTTTATAGGGTTTAAACCAAATATATGTATTTCAGATTTGGTAAGAGATATAAAGACTTCAACCTCAATATTTATTAAGGAAAAACAATTTACTCAATTTAAATTTTATTGGCAGGAAGGATTTGGATCATTTACGCATTTTCATTTACAATTAACAACTGTAATTAATTATATTTTAAATCAAGAGGAGCATCATAAACAAAATACTTTTAAGGATGAATATTTAGAATTACTTGCTAAATTTGATGTGGATTTCGATTCGCAATATTTATTTGAATGGTATGAATAATGATATTAAGCTCCTATGGAGCTTATCTTTGAAAATGAAATTTAGCTTAGTGTCCCGCTGGGACAAACATAATTTGAACAAATATAATTTATCAATAAATATTTTATCCCGATTAGTCAAGAATAATCTGAAATAAAAGAAACTAAAATTTTATAATAACTAATAATAATAATAAATTAACAATTAACAAAAAAATATAAATAATGTGTTTTACATTAATTGTTAAAATTAAACATTAATCATTGCAACATGATAGAATATTTAAATCAACTAGATATCCAATTGTTTTTGTTCTTAAATGGATTACATAATTCCTTTTTTGATCCAATAATGTATTGGTTAAGCGATAAAGATATTTGGATTCCTTTTTATTTCTTTATTGCTTTTTTAATAATCAGGCATTATAAAAAAGATTCTATTTTAATTTTACTTTTTGCAATTGTTGCTCTTGCTCTTTGTGACCAGGCAGCATCTCATTTAATAAAAGTAATTGTAGAGAGGTTAAGGCCATCGCATGAGCCAATGCTAGAAGGATTAGTTCATATGTCATCTGCTGGTCCAGGCGGGATGTATGGTTTTGTATCTTCACATACAGCGAATGCCATAGGTATGGCAGTTTTCTTTGGATTAGCTCTTGATAAATCATTCAAAATAATGAAATATATCATATTTATTTGGGCAATTTTAGTATCTTACAGTCGCATTTATAATGGCGTACATTATCCAGGTGATGTAATTTGTGGAGCTCTTCTTGGAACTGCTATCTCATTTGGAATGTATAAGTTATATTTGTTTACAAATAAAAAACTTTTATTGAAAAAACATAATAATATTAAAAACTAAAATTATGGAAATACTACATGTTGATGCAACAGAAATTCTCGATTCAAGAGGAAATCCTACGGTTGAAGCTACAGTTATATTAGCTGATGGTACAATGGAACGTGCTATGGTTCCGAGTGGCGCATCTACAGGCGAGCGTGAAGCTTGTGAGTTACGTGATGGTGACAAAAAACGTTATCAAGGTAAAGGAGTTTTAAGAGCAGTAAATAATGTGAAAACTAAAATTGCTCCTGAGCTAACAGGAAAGTTTTTTTCTCAGCGTGACTTAGATTATTTTATGATGTCGATTGATGGCTCTCCAAATAAATCAAATTTAGGAGCTAATGCAATTCTTGCAGTCTCTATGGCTTTTGCACGTGCTTGTGCAACAAGTAAGGGAATGCCATTATTTCAATATTTAGGTGGAAGTAATGCATACTTGTTACCTGTTCCTTGTATGAATGTTATTAATGGTGGAAGACATGCTGATAACAATGTGGATTTTCAGGAATTTATGATTGCTCCTCATGGTGCACGTACTTTCAACGAATCTATTCGCATGGGTATTGAAGTATTTCATAGTTTAAAAGGAGTACTTAATGCAAAAGGATATAGCACTGGTGTTGGCGACGAAGGTGGATTTGCACCAAATTTAAAATCAAATGAAGAAGCAATTGAAGTAATTCTTGAAGCTATAACAAAGGCTGGTTTTAAACCTGGTAAAGATGTTAGTATTTGCTTAGATCCTGCTGCAAGTGAAATGTGGGAAAAAGGAAAATACCGTTTCTATAAAAGTTCTAAAAAATTAGTTACCAGTGATGACATGGTTAAAATGTGGGAGAGTTGGGTAAAACAATTTCCGATAGTGTCACTTGAAGATGGTTTAGCAGAAAATGATTGGAAAGGATGGAAAAATCTTACCGACTCTGTTGGTAAAAAAATTGAAATAGTTGGTGATGATTTGTTTTGTACAAATAAAGCTATACTTGCTGAAGGAATTGCAAAAGGTGTTGCTAATTCAGTTCTTATTAAATTAAATCAAATTGGTACTGTTTCAGAAACTTTAGAAACAATAGAATTAGCATATAAGAATGGTTATAAAGCTTTTATTTCTCATCGTTCTGGCGAAACTTCTGATTCATTTATAGCTGATTTAGCTGTAGCAGTGAATGCTGGGCATATAAAAACTGGTAGCGGTTGCAGAAGTGAGCGTATCGAAAAATTCAATCAATTAATTAGAATTGAGAATGAATTAGGAACAAGTGCTCGTTTTGCTGGAATTAGCGCATTTCAAAATCAGTAATTTATTGCTAAAAATGAATGTTTATAATAAGCTTAATGTCGGTTTAACAAGAATATTTGTTTTTTTATTTTTATTTTCTTTTAGTTGTAAGAAACATGAAGAACAGAAAAATTATATTGAAACAGAACCTTTAATTAATACTATTAGGGATATTGATGGAAATGTCTACCATACCGTTAAAATAGGAAATCAAGTTTGGATGGTTGAGAATTTAAGAACAACATCCTTCCGAAATGGCGAACCAATAACTTTGGTTTTAAATAATAATCAATGGGCAAATATATATGCGGGTGCATATTGTTATTATGGAAACGACACCTCAAATATTAGATTATATGGTAATTTATATAATTGGACTGCCATAAATGATAGTAGGAAATTGGCTCCGGTTGGCTGGCATGTTGCTTCTGCTTACGATTGGAATAAATTGGCAAAGTTTCTTGATTCAGAAGTTTCTGATACAATAAGTATCGGTGGTTATAATAGTTTAATTGCAGGTGGTAAGCTTAAAGTAGTAGGTACTAATAATTGGAATATTCCAAATACTGGTGCAACAAATGAAATCGGTTTTACGGCACTTCCGGGAGGATATCGCACGGCTGATGGATTATATACAGGGATAAAAGTATCTGGGTGTTGGTGGACAAGTAGTGAGTTTCCTTTTATTAATGGGTCTTCTGATGCTATAAATCAGGTGCTGTTTTATAATAATACTTACATAGGTACGTATAATTCTAGTTATTATACTGGTTATGCTGTTCGTTGTGTTAAAGATTAAATTTTATTTTAGATTAAAAAACCTGTCATCAATATTTGATGGCAGGTTTTTATATTTTAATATAATAGAATAATGTATGTTATTGTCGACATAGAAACCACTGGTGGAAGTTTTAAACACGAACGTATTACTGAGATTGCCATTTATTCTTATGATGGCGAGAAAATTACCGATCAATTTGTGACTTTAATTAATCCAGAGAAATCAATTCCGTATTTTATAACAAATCTTACAGGCATTTCTAATGAAATGGTTGCTGATGCTCCTCGTTTTTACGAAGTAGCCAAACAAATTGTAGAGATAATGCGGGGTAAAATTTTTGTTGCCCATAATGCTACATTTGATTATAATTTTATTAAAAATGAATTTAAGGCATTGGGTTTTGATTTTAAGCTCGAAACATTGTGCACAGTAAAGTTAAGTCGTAAGCTTTTTCCAGGTCTTAAATCCTATAGCTTAGGCGAACTTTGTAAAAGTTTAAATATTGGAATAGAAAACCGACATCGTGCAGCTGGTGACGCTATTGCTACTGTGAAATTATTTAATCTGCTTTTAAAACAGAATTCAGAAACCGGAAATAAAATTCCAGTTAAAAAAGAAAAATATAGGATTCCCGAGGGTTTACATCCAAATATTACAATTAAAACTATTGAAGAAATTCCTGAGGCAATAGGTGTGTACTATTTGTTAAATGATAAGAATGAAACTATATATATAGGTAAGAGCAAAAGCTTGCGGGATAGAGTTTTGACTCATTTGAGAAATATGTCAAGCCGTAAAACGATAGAAATGGCTGCTAATGTTGCATTAGTTGGTCATGAAGTTTGTGGAACTGAATTAATAGCTTTATTATTAGAATCAGAAGAAATAAAGAAAAATAAACCTTTATATAACAGATTGCAAAGGCGAACAGGTTTTGCCTGGGGGCTTTTTTCATATGAGGATCGCGGAGGATATGTTCATCTGGCTATTGAAAAGAATACTTCAGGGCTAGCTCCAATTACAACCTTTCATTCATACGATGAAGCTTTGGAATTTTTAGAAACAATGATTGATAAATATTCTCTTTGCCAGAAGTTTTGTGGTTTGTATAACTCAACAGGACCTTGTTTTTATTGTCAGGTTGGTAAATGCAAAGGTGCATGTACAGGCAATGAATTGTCAGAAAAATATAACTCAAGAGTTAATAAATTGTTGAAATTCTGTACTCTTGGCGATAATAGTTTTCTTATTATAGGAGAGGGAAGAAGTGACGAAGAATTTTCTGTTGTTAAAGTAATTAATGGCGCATATTGCGGATTCGCTTATTTCGATAATTCTACGCAAATTAACAATATTCAGGAAATAGCAGAGAATATTCCTAGTCGAATGGATAATAGAGATGTTAGAATGATAATAAAAAATTATTTACTTAAAAATTCGAAAACTAAGATTGTGAAATTGTAGAAAATCTATCTGCAAATTAATGTAAATATTGTTAAGTTTAAAATAATTTATTCTTTCTTTTTAATAAACTGTAAAAAAGATTTTCTAGTTAACTGGTGGAATACAATAGCATATATTATTATCCATAGCGGTTCAATTGACACATTATATCTATCGCCTTGATAAAAAGCAATGCCCATCATTAATACCAGATACCAAAAGATTAGATAAAAAATAAAGTAAGGTTTTAATAACAAAGTATTTTTCTTTTTTAAATAGTAAAACAAAAATAAACATGGTAAAATAAAAATAATGTGAAGTTGATAAAACAACTTGTTCATTTTATTCATTGTTGCATAAAAAAATGGGTGTTTATAACCAGGTGGATAAGATAGAAAAGTCGGTACACCTCTTATGTTTTCACGAATAATATTATCTTTAAAATTTGTAATGAATATTTTAAAATGATTTAGCATATAAGAAAGCATAAATCCAGTTGATTTACCTTTAACAATTGGTTTTGCTTCGTCAATAGTAATGTTTTCAGCAATTGCATATCCTTGTGCAAAGAAATATTGATTTAATGTTGCTGTTCCTTTTGTTGATAAAGAAAATCTGTCGTGTTTTATTACCATTATTGAAAACTGAATAATAACGGGTATAAGAACTATGAAAAGTAAATATTTTTTATTGTCTTTTAGGAAACTTTTTAAATAAACAAATTGAAAAACAATAACAATTAGCAATATAAGTATAGGAAAGAAAATTGGTTTTATTACAGAAAGAATGGAAAAGAAAAGAACAATAGTGTAGAAACTCTTTATTTTTTTAAAATCGAATGAAGTGTCTGTTAAATAGTATATTAACCAGCTTATTACAAATGTAGCAGTAACGTCTGAAAGGGCATGTAGAGTTAATGCTATATAAGATAAATTTACAGCTAAAAGCAAAGCGCCAATATATGCCAGATAAATATTTGTAACTCTTTTTAAAGAAAAGAATAAAAAATTTATTGAACCTATCCATAGAATAAACTGAAAAAACCACATTGCTTTTACACCACCAATTATAAGGAACAGCTTTAGTAAAAATGGAAATAAGTATGGATTCAGCATTGTTTGAATGGTTTCTTTCTGTTCAAATATCCAGTTACCCACTGCTAGATAACACAGTGAGTCGGACGAAGAAAACATTATAACAGCGTTTACTCCAGTTTTAAGGTTTATAAATACAGTAAAATAAACTAATAAAAGAAAAACATTCAGAATTAGGAGTTGTATAGATTGTTTTTTATTCATGTTCCGAATGACAAAAAGATATAGAGGTAAAATTCAACTCCTAAAGTGAATTCATGTAATGTATAATTTTTACATTGTTGTTACAACTTATATGTAAACTCTTATATGCACTTATTTGTTATAGTAAACTGCGATAAAGTTTAATAAAACAATAAATACTTTTTTAAATACAATTAATTGCAAGTGTAACCTGCTGATTCGTATAAGTTAATCTCGTTGTCGTATTCCGTGCTAGTGTTAAAATCACTTCGGCAAACTTCATATTGAACATTAGTGTTATCTGTGCATACAGAACAAGATTTTTTGCAAGAAGTAAATATGCTTGAAAAAGCAATTACCATAATAAATAATATTATTTTTTTCATTTTATTCTGTTTTATTGAAAATAAGAATGTAAATATATAAAGATTATTAGATAAAGTTAATAAAAATTATTTTTATCGGAAATGATTGTGAATAATTATAAAATATTCCAAATTAGTCTGTTAATCATTGATAATTGCTGAAATAATACTATCAGTTACTAACGAAATCAATGCGTATCCAAACCATGCATCATATATATAAGATGCTCAAATGTTTTTAAAATTTCTGCCGTATACTCATTTACGGCTTTTACACTTCCAGGAAGTGTGTATATAATACTGTTACCAATAGTTCCTGAAACACCACGACTGAGCAATGCATTTGGTTTTTCTGCGCCATATTTCATGCGAATTTGTTCCATAATACCAGGAATTTCTTTTTCCAACATTGGCTGAACTGTTTCAACAGTGATATCGCGGGGACCAATACCAGTTCCACCGGTAGTAATTATACCATCATATTTTTCGTGAACAGCTTTTTGTATATGCTGATTTAATTCTTCTTTGTTATCAGGAATAATGTGATTTGATATTTTTACTTTTCTCTTTTTTTCAGAAAAATGTATTTTTAATAATTCAGTAATTCTAGGTCCGCTCAAATCCTCATACTCACCTGCACTTGCACGATCACTTAAAGTAATAACATAAAATTTAAAAACTTTTGGATGAAAAATCATATTATCACCTTGTTTTAAAGAACCGCATCTTTTTACTCTTAAAAAAATACCTTCTTTAGGCATAACGCAATTACCAGTTTCGTTATATATTGAACAATTACTGCCGTGACATTTTTTTCCGATTTGTGTAACTTCAAGCTCAACATTACAACCAATAAATCTATCAAGAGGTAAACAATCTTTTATTTCTAATCCTTCGCAAGTAATGTTTTCTGCAAATTCTCCAGGTTCTAATTTTCTTCCCATTACTTTTTCAAAGCGTTCAATACTTTCAGTAGCTAGCATACTCACTTGCCTATGCCAGTCACCCGCATGAGCATCTCCATCTACTCCTTTGTTTGTAAATATAATTTCTTTTACAGGTTTTTTTATTGTCCCTTTAACTTCTGAAATATTTACTGATAATATTTTAATTTCTGCAATTTGTTCCATAAATATTTTTTTCAAATTTAATAAGAAAAATAATTAAATTTTAGTTTTTTTAATCAACTTAATCTCACTTATTATCATTGATTTATCTACTGCTTTGCACATGTCATAAATAGTTAATAAAGCAACTGAAGTTGCAGTAAGCGCTTCCATTTCTACTCCTGTTTTTCCAGTACACTTTGCTTCTGAAATAATGTAAACTCCTTTTTTTGTTAGAGTTGCTTTAACTGATACTTTGTTCAGTTCAATGTTATGACAAAGTGGAATTAGCTCTGATGTTCTCTTTGCTGCCTGTATTCCTGCGATTTCGGCAACAGTTAATACATCACCTTTTTTCATTTGGTTATCGCTAATTAACTTTAAGGTTTCAGGTTGAAGTAAAATATTTCCTTCAGCAATAGCGATCCTAATCTGATCGGGTTTTAAACCTACATCAACCATGTTTGCTTTTCCGTTCTTATCAGTATGTGAAAGTGTTTTTGCCATAAAAATAATATTAAAATAAAAATCTTATGTTATGATGAGTGTCCGCCGCGGCGGATTTGTGATTTAAAAAGATATGTTTTGTTTTCAGATGCAGTTACCAGTCTCATAATATTTTTCTGATGTGTAATAACAATAGTTACTGAGGCTAAAACAGAAAATATCATTAAAGAGATTGATGGTGTTCCCAAAATGAAATTTATAAGTAATGGGAAAAAAATACCTGCTAGTAGTGAACCTAATGAAACATATTTTGTGATTATTAAAACAATTAAAAATAATCCTGCACATATTCCAGCTGCAATTGGATGCAACGCTATTGAAATGCCTAACATTGTTGCAACTCCTTTTCCTCCTTTAAACTTTGCAAAAACTGGAAAAATATGGCCAAAAACAGCAACTATTCCAAGAATAATCGGTATTAGAAAGTTATCTGAACTATCAGGAAACACCTGCATAACATTTCGTGCAATAAAAACAGGAGCCCAACCTTTAACAACGTCTATAATAAAAACCGGGATTCCTGCTTTTGGGCCAAGTACTCTGAAAGTATTTGTAGCTCCGGCATTTTTACTTCCATGATCACGTACATCAATTCCGTAAAAATATTTTCCAATCCAAACAGAGGTTGGAATTGAACCCATTAAATACGCAAAAAATATAAATCCTATAAGAAATACAACTGACATTAATTATTTTTTATGTAAAAGTAAGATTAAGAAATCCAAAAACTAAATTTTAGCAAAAATAGTTAACACTTTTCTGTTGAGTTTATAATATCTGATTTAACATATAAAAGAAATGGCAATTCGTTAAAGAATTGCCATTTAAAATATTAAAGATAAAATTTTCAACTACCTAATGTAGCAACCATTACAGCTTTAATAGTATGAACTCTGTTTTCAGCTTCATCAAAAACAATGGAATGCGAAGATTCAAAAACATCGTCGGTTACTTCTAAACCATCAAGTTTATATTTTTGATAAATTTCTTCACCCATTTTTGTCTCGCGATTATGGAATGCAGGTAAGCAATGTAAAAATTTCACTTTTGGGTTTCCTGTAAGTTGTAGCATTTTTGAATTTACCTGATATGGTTTTAATAGCTTAATACGCTCAGCCCAAACTGAATCAGCTTCGCCCATTGATACCCATACGTCGGTGTATAGAAAATCTACTCCTTTAACTGCTTTAGCAACATCATCGGTAATAGTAATTTTTGCTCCGGTTTCCTTTGCAATTTCTTTTGCAATTTTTACTAATTCTGCTGAAGGCTGACATGCTTTTGGGGCAGCAGCTCTAAAATCCATTCCCATTTTTGCAGCACCAATTAATAAAGAATTTCCCATGTTGTTTTTTGCATCACCGCAATAACAGAAAGAAACCTGATTTAAAGGTTTGTCAGAATGTTCCATTATTGTTAAAAAATCAGCAAGAATCTGAGTTGGATGAAATTCATTTGTTAAGCCATTCCAAACTGGAACACCTGCATATTTTGCAAGTTCTTCAACAATTGATTGACCAAATCCACGGTATTCAATTCCGTCATACATTCTTCCTAAAACTCTTGCAGTATCTTTCATTGATTCTTTTTTACCAATTTGAGTTCCTGATGGTCCCAAATATGTAACATGTGCACCTTGATCAAATGCAGCTACTTCAAAAGCACAACGAGTTCTGGTAGAATCTTTCTCGAAAATTAAAGCAATATTTTTGCCTTTTAGTTTTTGTTGCTCAGTTCCGGCATATTTTGCCTTTTTTAAATCTAATGATAGATTTAACAAATAAGTAATTTCTTGTGGAGTAAAATCCAATAACTTTAAAAAGCTTCTGTTTCTGATATTAAATGCCATAATTTTTGGTTTTTTATTGTTAATTTAATACTATTATTGTTCCTGCTTCTTTATCATGAAGTTGATCTGCAACTGTAATAATTGCTTCTTTTCCTCCATTTTTTACAAACTGAATGCATGCTTTTACCTTTGGACCCATGCTTCCTTCGCCAAACTGACCTTCTGCTAAATATCTTTCAGCATCCTGAATTGTAAGTCTATCTAGTTTTACTTCGTTTGGTTTATTAAAATTGATACAAACTTTAGGTACGTCGGTAATTATATAAAATTCATCGGCACCAATTTGATTTGCTAAAAGCGATGAAGCTAAATCTTTATCAATAACTGCATCAATTCCTTCTAATTTATGAGGTTCTACATAAAAAACAGGAATACCACCACCACCAACAGCAATTACAATATTTCCTTCGCGAGCAAGTTTTGCAATAGATTTGCGGTTTGCAATTCGGTTTGGCGAAGGTGAAGCAACAACTTTTCTCCATCCATTTCCTTTTGCATCCTCTTTATATGTTGAATTAGTTTCTTTCGCAAGTTTTTCAGCCTCTTCTTTTGAATAATAAGGGCCAATTGGTTTTGTCGGATTTAGAAAAGCTGGATCATTTTTATCAACAAGAACCTGAGTAATTAGGGTAATAATATCCTCATCCATTCCTTTTGCTTCCAATGCGTTTCTGAGTTGTTGTTCTATAATATAACCAATAAAACCTTGACTATATGCACCGCAAATGTCTAAAGGCATTTCGGGAACACCATGAATTTTTTTGCCACCATCATTTTGTAAAAGAATATTTCCTACTTGTGGACCATTTCCATGTGTAATAACTAAGTTATATCCTTTTTGAATTAAAGGAACAAGTTTTTCGCATGTTTCATATGCATTTTTTTCTTGTTCGCTTATAGTTCCTTTTTGCCCAGCCCTTAAAAGTGCATTACCACCAAAGGCTACAACTGCTAGTTTATTCATATCAGATTAATTAAAAATAAGGCTGCAAAACTAAATATTATTTTCCACATCTTAGTGATAAGACGATATTCTAATTTATATGTCAGTTAACAGCTAAATAAAATTTATTATTAATGTATAGTAATTATCTATTTTTTTTACTTTTGCAATAAATTTAAAATCCGTGTTAGTTACATTTGACATAAATAAACAATTCGTCTAACTTACATTAGAAAAATGAAAACAAAATATCTAGACCTAATTGAACAAACTTTTGATTTTCCGCAGGATGAGTTTAAAGTTATTGAAGATGAGTTGTCATTTCACGATATCCCTTTAATGGATATTATCAAGCAATATGGAACACCATTAAAAATTACTTATTTGCCTAAGATATCCGAGCAAATACAGAAAGCAAAGCGTTTCTTTAATGTTGCAATTGCTAAATCTGACTATAAAGGAGACTATTTTTATTGTTATTGTACAAAAAGCTCACATTTTTCATTTGTATTGGAGGAAGCTTTAAAAAATGACATTCATATTGAAACTTCTTCGGCCTTCGATATTCCAATTATAGATCGTTTATACGAAAATGGAAAAATTACTACAGATACATATATAGTATGTAATGGTTTTAAAAAGGCGTTGTATATGCAGTATATCTGTGAGCTTATAAACAGTGGTTTTCATAATACAATTCCTGTTTTAGATAATAAAGATGAATTAGATTATTATGAAAAAAATGTAAAAGTTAAAGCTCAATTAGGAATTAGAATAGCTGCCGAAGAAGAGCCAAGCTTCCAGTTTTATACTTCACGCTTAGGCTTTAGATATAATGAAATTATAGATTATTATAATACCAGAATTAAGGATTCAAAGAAATTTGAGCTTAAAATGCTTCATTTTTTTATTAATACTGGTATTAAGGATACCTCTTATTACTGGAATGAGCTTACCAAGTGTGTCTCTGTATACATAGAATTGAAAAAGATTTGCCCTGAGTTAGATAGTTTAAACATTGGCGGTGGTTTCCCAATTAAAAATTCATTGGCATTTGACTACGAGTATGATTACATTGCAGAAGAGATCATCAGTCAAATAAAACGTTTATGTGAACAAGGCGAGGTACCCGAACCTAATATTTTCACTGAATTTGGATCGTATACAGTAGGTGAAAGTGGGGCAGTTCTCTATAACGTATTAGATCAAAAAAAGCAAAACGATAGAGAGCAGTGGGATATTATTGACAGTTCATTTATGACAACACTGCCAGATATATGGGCAATGAATCAAAGATTTATCCTATTAGCAGTTAATAATTGGGAATTACCATACGAAAGAGTTTTTCTTGGTGGATTAACATGCGATAGTCAGGATTATTATAGTGAAGAAGCTCATGTAAATGCAATTTTCCTACCTAAATTTGATAAGGAAAAGCCTTTATATATAGGATTTTTTCATACTGGAGCATACCAAGAAGCTTTAGGTGGATATGGTGGAATTCAACATTGTTTATTGCCGGCACCAAAGCATATTATTATTACTAAAGACGAAAATGATGACTATACAACCAAACTATTTGCTAAAGAGCAGAGTGCTGTTTCAATGTTAAAAAACTTGGGTTACTAAATATTATAACACTCCTTATTTTTTTCATTTTATAGCACGTCATTTAAAATATTTTTTTATTTTTGTCTTTAATATTTGAAGCAAATAAATAGCATGCGATATTCCGCAATGAGGTTTACGGGACTGATTTCTATATTTTTATTAATATTTACTTTGTCATGTGATATGGCTGGCTTTTCTGGTAAGCTTGACGAGGGTATTATAGAATATGATATGGTTTATCTTCAAGATGAAAAAGATAATCCTCTTATTAGCTTGTTGCCAACTACAATGACTGTGAAATTTAAAGATGACGTTACAATTCAAAAAATAGAAGGTTGGATGGGTATTTTTCAGATGGCAGGAATCGCTGATAGAGATAATAATAAGAGACAAGCCCTATTAAAGATAATGAATGAAAAATATTATTATGAAACTACTATGGACGGCCCTACTTTTGGATATGATGAAATGCCAGGGTTAAAGGTTGAAAAATCGGATTCTACAAAAACTATTGCTGGATATAAATGTAAAGCATATACTGTATATGTAAATGATTCTGCAAACACTATATTCACTGTGTATTATACAAATGAAATACAAATCAATAACCCAAATTGTAACAATCCATTTAATATGATAGATGGTGTGTTATTAGAGTATCAAATGGCTTTTCAAAAAATTCCTACACATTTAGTAGCTAAAAAAGTAATTAAAGAAAAAGTTAATGATGAGGAATTTTTGATTCCTGAAGGATTTGTGAAGGTTCAAAAAGCAAAGATGATCGAAACTATAAATAATTTAATGTAGTATTTTTTTAATATAAAATTTTATGAAAATTGTTAATGTTGTATTGCTATTTGTTGCTGTATCTTTTTCAGTAAACTGTGTTGCTCAAAAAAACAAAAAAGCTAAACCTTTTGAAGGTCATATTTTTTATTCTGTTACGCCGCAAGGAGAGGTAGATGCTTCATTAACTGCTCAACTTCCTACTCAAGTTAAAATTTATTTTAAAGGTGATAAAACACGCGAAGAGAAAATAACACCAATGGGTTCAGTTGTTACTTTGAATGATATTACAACAAAAGTACAAGTTGTGCTTATTGATATGATGGGACAAAAAATGGCTCTTAAAGCTACAAAAGAAGAAATAGAAAAAGTTTTAGCTAAAATTCCTCAAGGAACTTTAGTTGTTGGCTCAGAAACAAAAAAAATAGCTGGATTAAATTGTAAAAAGATTGATTTTACACAAGAGGGTAAAACAGAAACAATTTTTATTACCGAAGAATTAGATATTCCTAATTCTAATTGGCAAACTGAATATAAAGATGTTCCAAATGTTATATTAGAGTTTGTTCAGGTAATTCCTACACAAGATAGTGAAATTAAAATGCTTGTAAGTGCAACAGAAGTTAAAAAAGAAAAGATAAAAGCCGAAATGTTTGTTGTTCCAACCGGGTACCAGGAAATGTCAATGTCTGAGTTTAAGAAAATGATGGGTGGCGGAGAGTAATTCACTTTTAACTGTTCATAAAAAATTCAAAAAAATCCTCTTAACCAGAGGATTTTTTGCTTAAAAATAAGCACTTTCGTTACTTGTTTAAGTAAGTATTATTCTAATATGGCTGAGAAAAAAAAGAAAACCGAAAAAGATTCCGAAACAACCGATGAAAAAAATGTTTCTTTTTTAAAAAAGTCTATTAATTTTTTAGTTGACGATCGTACAAAAGCAGTTGTAGCTATTGTAATTTTTTGTTTTGCCCTATTTACTTTATTTTCATTTATTTCATATTTGTTTACATGGCAAACCGACCAAAGTAAACTAAGTATTAGTTGGTTTTCACTTATTTCTGATGAAAACATTACAGTTGATAATTGGGCTGGAAAAACAGGTGCTTTTGTTTCAAATCTATTTATCAATAGGTGGTTTGGGTTGGCTTCTCTCTCATTTTTGTTATTCTTTGTGTTAATAGGATTTCGTCTATTAAATTTAAAACTTTTACCTTTTGGAAAAACTACCAGATATCTTATTTTTCTTACTCTTTGGGTTTCTGTGACCCTTGGTTATATATTTGGAGATAGCTGGTTTGTATTAGGCGGTGCAAATGGATTTTTTATTAGTAAATGGTTAAATTCTGCAGTTGGTAAAATTGGAACTTTCTTTATACTTGGAGTTACTGCTTTTACATTTATAATATTTGTTTTTCGTGATGCATTACTTTGGTTTAAAAGAATTTTAAATAAGTCAAAAAATGCCTTAATTCCCTCAAAAGTTGTAAATAATAAGACCGAAGATGCAATCAGTGGCCGAACTTTTTCAGATGATACAGAAGATAAAAATATTGAAGAAAATCAAGAAAATATAGCTGAAATACCACTTGAAATTGAGAATGAAATTGAGGATGATGTAATTTCAGAAGAAATTATTGATGATGGCTTTGAAGCTGTTCCAACTACAAAATTAATTAAATCTGAAACTCCTGATGAAATTACTTTAACTGTTGAACGTAAGGAATCTGAACCTGAAGTAGAGGTAACTGATATGATTCAACCACCAATGGGTGATTTTGACCCTAGGCTAGAGCTTTCGCATTATAAATTTCCACCTATTGATTTATTGGAAGATCATCGTTCATCAAATTCAGAGGTAAGCGAAAATGAATTAGTGGCCAATAAAAATAAAATTATTGATACCTTAAAAAATTACGGAATTCAGATTGATAAGATTAAAGCCACAATTGGACCAACCGTAACATTATATGAAATAGTTCCTGCTCCCGGAGTTAAAATTTCTAAAATAAGAAATCTTGAAGATGACATAGCTTTAAGTTTAGCGGCATTAGGAATAAGAATTATTGCACCAATACCAGGGAAAGGTACTATTGGTATTGAAGTTCCGAACTTGAATCCTGAAATTGTTTCTATGCGTTCTGTTATAAGTTCTTCAAAATTTCAGGAAGCTAAATTTGATTTACCTGTAACATTGGGTAAAACAATACAAAATGAAGTTTTTGTATTTGATTTAACAAGATCCCCACATTTACTAGTTGCAGGTGCTACTGGTCAGGGTAAATCTGTTGGTTTAAATGCAATTATTACGTCATTATTATATCGTAAGCATCCAACCGAACTTAAATTTGTACTTATTGATCCCAAGAAAATAGAGTTATCCAGTTATGCTATAATTGAAAAACATTTTCTTGCTAAACTTCCTGATTCAGCTGATGCAATTATTACTGATGTTCAGAAAGTGAAAAATACTCTTCGTTCATTAACAATTGAAATGGATAGTAGATATGATCTCTTAAAAGAAGCTGGTGGAGTTCGTACAATTAAAGAATATAACGAGAAGTTTTTAAAACGTCAGCTAAACCCTAATAAAGGACATAAATATTTACCTTATATAGTAGTTGTAATTGATGAGTTTGCCGATCTTATTCAAACTGCTGGTCGTGATATTGAAGATCCTATTGCACGTATAGCTCAGCTTGCAAGAGCTATTGGGATACATTTAATAATTGCAACCCAACGTCCTTCAACTAATATTATTACAGGATCAATAAAAGCTAACTTCCCTTCACGACTTGCATTTAGAGTTTCTTCTATGATTGATTCACGAACTATACTTGATTCTCCAGGAGCAAATCAGTTGATAGGAAGAGGAGATTTGTTGATTTCACTTGGTGGAGATTTAGTACGTGTTCAATGTGCATTTATTGACTCACCTGAAATAACAAAACTTACAGAATTCATTTCAAAACAACAAAGTCCTTCACATCCATTTTATTTGCCAGAAATTCCTGAAGAAGGTGAGGGTTTATCAAGCGAAGGTTTTGATCCAAATAAAAAAGATGAGCTTTTTGCAGATGCAGCAAGATTAATTGTACAAAATCAACAAGGAAGTACTTCGTTAATTCAGCGTAGATTTTCCATTGGATATACAAGAGCTGGAAGGATTATCGATCAGTTAGAAGCGGCAGGTATAGTAGGGCAATATGAGGGTAGCAAGGCTCGTCAGGTTTTATATAAAGATTTAGTTTCTTTGGACCAATATTTGACTCAAATGGGAATTAATTAACATTTTTATTTTATGAAAAAGCATATAATTTTATTTGCAAGTTTATTTTTAGCTTATTCAGGATTTTTAAGTGGTCAGAATGCTAAAACAGAAGCAGCTTATCAAGCAGTAGATCCAAAAGCTAAAACAATACTCGATCAGGTTTCGGCTAAAACAAAAGCATATAAAACTATTGAAGCTGAATTTGGAATTGTTGTAGAAAGTAAACAGGAAAAAACAAAAGATTCTAAAAAAGGAAAAATCTGGATTAAGGGAAGTAGATATAAAGTTGATTTAGCTTCATCAAATATTTTTAACGATGGTAAAACTCAATGGACTTATATGAAAGATGCCAATGAGGTTAATATTACAACTCCCGATCCGAATGATGATAGTTCATTGAATCCTGCCAAAATGTTTACTATTTACGAAAAAGGGTATAAAATAAGATACATTGGTGAAAAATTTGAAAATGCTCGCGCTTTGTATGAAATTGAACTTTATCCGATAGATCTAAAGAAAGATTTTACTAAAATCACTCTTAAAGTTGACAAAACGAAAATGCAGATATATAGCATGAAACGTTTGGGAAAAGATGGTACAGATTATTTGATTGAAGTTATTAAAATGGATACAGATAAAGAAATGGCAGATGCTATGTTTACATTTGATAAAACAAAGTACCCAAAGGTTGAAGTAAACGATATGAGGGAGTAATTTTTAATGGATTTTCTTGAACTTGTAAAAACTAGGCAGAGTGTTAGAAAATACTCATCTAAACCAGTTGAAAAAGATTTAGTTCTAAAATGTCTTGAGGCTGGTCGTTTAGCGCCTTCTGCAAGTAATTCTCAACCTTGGCGCTTTATTGTTGTTGATGAACCAGAATTATTAAAAAAAGTTGCAGATGCTACAACTAATGGTGGATTGCCAATAAATAAATTTGCAAAACAAGTTCCTGTAATAATTGTTATAGTAATTGAGCGACCAAAATTACTAACTCGGCTTGCTGGTAAATTAAAGCATAAAGATTTTGAATGGACAGATTTGGGTATTACTGCTGAACATATCTGTCTTCAGGCAACTGAACTTGGACTTGGAACATGCATGATTGGTTGGTTTGATGAACCAAAAATAATTGAATTATTAAATGTTCCAAAATCAAAAAGAGTAGGTGTTGTAATTACATTAGGTTATGCCGAAGAAAATTATTTACAACGTAAGAAAATAAGAAAAAGTCCGGAAGTTTTGTATTCTTATAACAAATGGTAATTTAATTTTTAGAATTTTTGTTCCCTAAAATTAATCTTAAAGAAGAATCAGCTGTAAAGTAACTCCATGCCCAGTTTAAAAAAATAAAAAGTTTATTTCTTACACTAAGAATAAGCATTAAATGTAAAAACATCCATAAGTACCATGCAAAATTTCCTTTAAACTGTAAGAAGGGAAAGTCTACAACTGCTTTATGTTTTCCAATTGTAGCCATTGAGCCAAGATCATTATATTCATATTTTTCTAATTGTTTATTTAGCAATATTTTTCTAAAGTTTCTTGCTAATATTTTACCTTGGTTAATTGCCGTATTTGCAACTTGTGGGTGTCCATTTGGATATTTAGGAGTTTCCATATATGCAATATCTCCAATTGCAAAAATGTTTTGGGTATTTATAATTTTATTAAATCTGTCAACTTTATAACGATTTGTTTTTGTTATGAAATCAGAGGAAATGCCATCAATTAAATTGCCTGTTACACCAGCTGCCCAAATAACATTTTTACTTTTAATTGATTCGTTATTGCTTAATGTTGCGATTTTTCCATCGTAGTTTTTTACATATAACTCAGTTTTTATTGTTACTCCTAATTTATCCAAGTATTTTCTGGAAGCTTTTTTTGCTGTTTCACTCATGTTATTTAAAGTGTTTTTGCTTCCTTCAATTAGTATGATATTTAGCTTAGTGAAATCAAAATCTGTATAGTCTTTAGGTAGAATATATCTTTTCATTTCGGCTAATGCTCCTGATAGTTCCACCCCAGTTGGACCTGCGCCTACAATAACAATATTTAAATAATATTCTTTTTCTTCTTCTGAAATACTGAATAATTTCTCGAAACTTAATAAAATGTTATTTCGAATATCAATTGCATTCTGAGTAGTTTTCATAACAAAAGCATTATTCATGATTTCGTTATTTCCAAAGAAATTAGTTTTACAGCCTGATGCAATTACTAAATAGTCGTATGTAAAAGTGCCAGTATTTGTTTCTAATGAATTATTTTCTTGGTTTATGCTTGTTACCTCGGCTAATCTAAAATGAATATTTTTATATTTTTGAAAAATTTTTCTGAACGGAAAAGAGATACTTGAAGGCTCGAGTTGTGAACTTGCTACCTGATATAATAGTGGTTGAAATTGATGATGATTAAATCTATCAATTAAAATAATGTTATAATTAGTGCTTTTTAATTTTCGAATTAACTGTAAACCAGCAAAACCTCCTCCAACTATTATAATTGTTTTTGGATTATCCATTTTATTAAATCAGTTTATTTATATAATCTTTAATTGTAAATATATAAAAAAAGCACGTTTAAAACGTGCTTTTTTTAATATGAAATTTATTTTTTAAACCTCAAAAGTGTCACCGCTATTTAATAAATCATTAACAGTTAATATTTTGGAGTTTGCTTTAGCATAAGTGATTTGATCTTCAACCATATCATCATAAGTTGGATACATTGCTGAACGAATAACACCCATAGCCACAGGATATAATGGTGGAGCCATTTTTGCAAGCATCAACTGAATTCCAGGATCTTGTTGAAATTGATCATGTACTAAAATGTCATTTTCAGTAATTCCATTTTCTCCAATTGTAACAACTTCCAAACGAGTTTGGCTTAATCTGATACCTTTTTTGTTACCAGCACCAAATAACATAGGTTCACCGTTTCTTAATACTAGTTGATTATCTTCTCTAGTATCCTTAGATGTAATTGGTGCATGAACTTTATCATTATAAATAATACAGTTTTGTAAAACTTCAACTAAAGAAGTTCCATCATGACGAGCAGCCTCGAACATTACTTCTGTCATTAATTTTATATTGTTATCAGGTACTCTTGCAAAGAAAGTTCCTTGTGCACCAATAACCAATTCACCCGCATTAAATGGATGTTCAATTGTTCCTTGTGGGGAAGTTTTTGTGATAGATCCCATAGGTGAAGTAGGAGAGTATTGGCCTTTTGTTAAACCATAAATCATATTGTTAAATAAAATGATATTTAAATCAATATTTCTACGGATAGTATGAATAAAATGATTTCCACCAATTGCCATTGAGTCACCGTCGCCGGTTGCTACCCAAACAGAAAGTTTTGGATTAGAAATTTTTACACCAGATGCAATTGCGTTTGCACGACCGTGTATTCCATGGAATCCATAAGTGTTCACATAATATGGAAAACGTGAGGAGCACCCAATACCAGAAACCATCATGAAATTTTCTTTACGGTATCCAATTTTAGGGAAAACATTTGCAACAGCTGCAAGAATAGCATGAGCGCCACAACCTGCACACCATTTTACCATTTGATCGCTTACAAAATCTTCTTTAGTAAGCTCAACGTTACTACGTTCAATTGTGTTTAATATTTGTTCCATGGTTGTTATTTCTCAAGTAATTTGTAATATTTTTCTTTTAATTCGTGAATCATAAATGGCAAAGATTGAACTTTGTTTGCCTGGTTATATTTGAATTCAGGATGAGTAATTCTCAAATATCCTAAAAATTGTCCGCTATTTAATTCGCAAACAATTATTTTTTTGAATTTCCCGAAAATTTCTTCAGTGTTTTTTGGAAGAGGCATAATATGTTTGAAATGTGCATGACCAACTTTATAACCTTCTTTTTTCATTTCAATAACTGAGTCTCTGATTACACCTTTTGTTCCACCCCAGCTAACAATTAGTAAGTCGCCTTCTTGATCACCAAATAATTCTTGTGGGTCAATATAATTTGCAACACGTTGAACTTTTTCTGCTCTTAATCCAACCATTAATTCATGGTTGATAGGATCCATTGAAACTGTTCCAATTCCATTTTCTTTTTCTAATCCACCAACTCTGTGACGTAATCCTTCTGTTCCAGGAATTGCCCATGGACGTGCAAGAGTTTTTTCGTCGCGATTATATGGTTTATAATTTGGATCATTTGCTTTAGCAAGTGGAGCAGTAATTTTTGGTAAATCTTTGGTATCAGGAATTTTAAATAATTCTGAACCATTACCTAATGAGCCGTCAGTTAATAAAATAACAGGAGTCATATGCTCAATACTTAATTTTGCAGCTTCAAAAGCACTGTAAAAACAATCTGCTGAAGATGAAGCAGCCATAACGATTAATGGACATTCACCGTTTCTACCATAAAGTGCCTGGTATAAATCTGATTGTTCAGATTTTGTTGGTAATCCTGTTGATGGGCCACCACGCTGAACATTTACAATTACTAAAGGAAGTTCAGTAATAACAGCTAAACCTAATGCTTCACTTTTTAATGAAAGGCCTGGTCCAGATGTAGTGGTTAAAGCAAGAGAACCTGTAAAACTAGCTCCAATTGCAGAACAAATACCTGCAATTTCATCTTCTGCTTGAAAAACTTTAGCACCTAATGACTTATATTTAACAATTTCCATAAGTATTTCGGTAGCTGGAGTAATAGGATAAGATCCAAGGAATAATGGTCTTTCAGCTTTTTCGCCAGCGGCAATTAAACCCCAGGCTGCAGCAACGTTACCGGTAATGTTACGATAACGACCTTTTGGCATACTTGCACTTGGAACTTTATATAAACACTCAAGTTGTGGGTTAGTTGCAGCATAATCAAATCCAGCTTTTACAACTCTTTTATTCATTTCAACAATTTGTGGTCTTGTTGCAAATTTCTTTTCTAAATAATGAAAAGTATGATCTAAGTTTTTTCCGTATAGCTTGAAAGCAATACCTAAAGCAAACATGTTACGACTTTTATATGTAGTCTTAACATCTATATTTAAGTCTTTAATACATTCTTTAATTAAAGTAGTAAAAGGTGCAGAAATAATCTTGAAATCTTTTAAACTACCATCAGTAAGTGGATTTGATTTGTAGCCTGATTTTTCTAAAGCAGAATCATCATAAGCATCAGAATCTGTAATAATAATAGTTTCTTTCTTAGTCCATTTTAAATTTGCACGTAATGAAGCAGGATTTAATGCTACAATTGTGTCGCAAATGTCACCAAAAGTGAGAATTTTTTTACTTCCAAAATGGATTTGAAAACCAGACACACCAGCTACGGTATTTTGTGGGGCCCTGATTTCTGCCGGATAATCCGGAAAAGTAGTAAGATCATTACCATCATAAGCTGCTGTATCTGCAAACAAAGTACCGGAAAGTTGCATTCCGTCACCTGAGTCGCCTACAAATTTAATTACAGCATCTTCTAATTCAACAACGTTTTTTACTTCGCTCATTACTGTTTTGTTTTGATTATCAATTAGAATAATGTAAATTATTATTTTTAAAATAAAGTTTAAAGTTATGTAAAAAATTAATTTAAAAACATATTTTTTGTCAGTTTTTCACTATAAAAGTTATATAAAATGTGCTTTTCGAAGTTTTGATTTAAAAACTAAATTTATTAGTTACCTTTGCATAATTTAAGGATAATATGATTGTGAAGAAAATTACTAAAACAACTAAGAAGACTAATAAGCCTGCACTTTTAGAATCTATAATTGAAGCTGTAAAAGATAAAAAAGGTAAAGATATAGTTGTTGTTGATTTAAGGGAAATTACAAGTAGAGTTTGCGATTATTTCATAATTTGCAATGCAGATTCCAATACTCATGTTCAATCAATAGCAAGAGGCGTTGAAGATAATGTGAAAGTAATCATGTCTGAAAAACCCTATTCAAAAGAGGGTTTAATTAATTCTCAGTGGGTACTTATTGATTATGTGTCGGTTGTTGTGCATATTTTGGAAACTTCATTTAGGGAATATTATAACCTTGAAGGTTTATGGGCAGATGCTACAATTACTCATTATGCATCAGAGTAATTTTTTATTAATTAGAATTTTATTGTAATGGAAGAAAATAATATAAAAAAGAATAATAAGTTTAAACCTAAATTCAATATTTATTGGGTTTATGGTCTAATATTGGCAATTTTTATTGGCACTTACTTTTTCCCAAGTATAGAAGGTGGGGCTACAAAAGAAATTCCCAGAAGTAAATTTGATGTAATGCTTAGGGATGGTGATGTTGAGAAAATCTTAATAGTAAATGATAAAAAAGTAGAAATTATTATTAAAAAAGATTCCTTAACAAAGTCCCAATATAAAGAAGCATCTAAAAAAAGTCCTCAGTATACTTTTAATATAGGAGACAGTAGAACATTTGAAGAACAAATTGAAAATTTACAGAAAGATTCTGCTGAGAAAATTAAACCAGATTACGAAACTCGTAAAGATGTTTTTGGTGATTTGTTTACATGGTTATTACCTTTAATAATAATAATATTAATCTGGGTTTTTATTTTTCGTAAGATGTCTGGCGGCGGCGGTGGTAGCCAAATTTTCAGCATTGGAAAATCTAGGGCAAAAATGTTTGATAAAGACACTTTGCATGTAAAAATTGATTTTAAGGATGTTGCTGGATTAGAAGAAGCTAAGGTAGAAATTCGCGAAATTGTTGACTTTCTTAAAAATCCAAAAAAATATACTGAACTTGGTGGTAAAATACCAAAAGGTGCTTTGCTTGTAGGTCCTCCAGGAACTGGAAAAACTTTACTTGCAAAAGCAGTAGCCGGAGAGGCAAATGTTCCTTTTTTCTCAATTTCTGGTTCAGATTTCGTTGAGATGTTTGTTGGAGTGGGTGCTTCACGTGTGAGAGATCTTTTTAAACAAGCTAAAGAAAAGGCACCATGTATTATTTTTATTGATGAAATTGATGCAGTTGGAAGAGCTCGTGGTAAAAATCCAAATTTTGGATCAAATGATGAGCGTGAGAATACCTTAAACCAACTTCTTACAGAGATGGATGGTTTTGATTCAAATACAGGAGTAATTATTCTAGCTGCAACAAATAGAGCTGATATGTTAGATCGAGCTCTTGTTCGTGCTGGTCGTTTTGACAGACAAATTCATGTTGAATTACCTGATTTAAATGAACGTAGAGATATTTTTAAAGTTCATTTAAGACCAATAAAATTTGATCAGAATCTTGATGTTGAATTTTTATCTCGTCAAACACCTGGATTTAGTGGTGCTGATATTGCAAATGTTTGTAATGAAGCTGCTTTAATTGCTGCCAGAATAGATAAAAAAGCAGTAGAAAAACAAGATTTTCTTGATGCTATTGATAGAATTGTAGGTGGACTTGAAAAGCGTTCAAAAATAATTACTATTAAAGAAAAGAAAACGATTGCTTTTCATGAAGCTGGACATGCATCAATTAGTTGGTTGTTAGAACATGCCAGTCCACTTGTGAAAGTTACAATTATCCCACGTGGAAGGTCTTTAGGAGCTGCGTGGTATTTACCTGATGAAAGACAAATAACAACATTAGAGCAAATTCTTGATGAACTTTGTGCAACTCTTGGTGGAAGAGCCTCCGAAGAAATAATTTTTGGAAAAGTGTCAACAGGTGCTTTAAATGATTTAGAAAGAGTTACAAAACAGGCTTATGCATTAGTTTCATTTTTTGGCATGAGTGATGAAATAGGTAATGTGAGTTTTTATGATTCTTCGGGACAAACAGATTTTACATTCTCAAAACCATATAGCGAAAAGACATCTGAAAAGATTGATACAGAAGTTAAAAAAATTATTGAAGAACAATATATAAGAGCTAAAAATTTACTTCAAGAAAATATTGAAAGTTTAAATAAACTTGGAAATTTACTACTCGAAAAAGAAGTGATTTTTAGTGATGACCTTGAAATTATTTTCGGAAAAAGACCATTCGCAATAGAGGAAGCGTATGTTAGCAAGCCTGTTATTGAGAATAAAGTTGAAGAAACCGAAAATACTGTTCCTGAAAATAATGAAGTAAAAAACGAGTCTAATATTATTGAAACTCAGACAGAAAAATTATAGAATATGAAAAATGAAATTGATGAGAATTGGGTTTTTGTTTTTAAAACTACAGATGAAAATCTTTGTGAAAGAGCTAAACTTATTTTAAAAAATGAGAAAATTGAGAGTGTTATAATGAACAAGAAAGATAGTAATTTTTTAATTGGTGAACTTGAGCTATTTGTAAAAATGGAAGATATGGGCAACGCTCATTTAATATTAAAAGGAATTATTATTTAGTAGTATGTTAAAACGAACATTAACAGGGGCTATTTTTGTAACAGTTTTAATTTCTTCTATCTTGTTAGGTAGTATTACTTTCTATTTATTGTTTTCTGTTATTGTTATACTTTCAATGATAGAATTTTATAATTTTTCTGAACATACTTCCGCAAAACCACAAAAGTGGCTTGGAGTATTTACAGGATGGCTTTTTTTTACTTTTAATTATTTGTATGCAGTAGATTTTATACAATTAAGATATTTTGTAATTTTTATTCCTATTTTTATGTTGTTTATGATAAATGAGTTATATCTTTATCATAAAAGGCCTTTAACAAGTTTAGCATTTTCGTTTTTAGGAATTATATATGTAGCAGTTCCTTTTGCAATGCTTAATTATTTTGTTTTTCGAAGAGGAGTTAATCTTACAGAAGTAAATGTTACTGCTGGTACCGAAGATTTAATAAATAATTCGGTTGAATACATGAATTTTTTAAATCCTGATAAAACTGTATTTTATACTCCATATTTTTTATTGGGTTTTCTTATTCTTATTTGGATATATGATACTTTCGCTTATTTGGTTGGTATTGCAATAGGCAAGCACAGATTATTTGAGCGTGTTTCTCCTAAAAAATCATGGGAGGGGGCAATAGGGGGTGCTATTTCTACAATTGGACTTTCTTTGATTTTCCCATTTTTCTTTCCATCTATACTTTGGTATCAGTGGATGGTATTAGCTGGACTAATCGTGATATTTTCTACATATGGTGACTTAGTTGAATCTCTTTTTAAAAGAAGCTTAAAATTAAAAGATTCTGGATCAATGTTGCCTGGGCATGGTGGAATGCTTGATCGTTTTGATAGTGTGCTAATTGCTGCTCCTATTGTATTTGTATATTTGCAATCTCTTTATTAATTTCGTTTATTTGCAAAAATTTTTAATTTAAAATGGCAGAAAACCTCAAAAAAGTTTCATCGGCAAAAATTCATAAAGAAGGCTATAATAGTATTTTGGTTGTTTTTATTTTTCTATTGATTTTTAATAGTGTAATTGATTATTTTATTCCTGGTTTATTACCAATAAAATTATTTCTTTTAGGTGCATCTATTTTTGTATGGATTATTGTTGTATATTTTTTTAGAGTCCCTAAACGTATATTAATTGGTGAAGACAATAAAATTTATGCTCCTGCTGATGGAAAGGTTGTAGTAATTGAAGATGTATTCGAAAAAGAATATTTTAACGATTATAGAACTCAGGTTTCAATTTTTATGTCGCCTTTAAATGTTCATGTAAACTGGGTACCGGTTAGTGGAAAAGTTCAATATCTTCAATATCATCCGGGTACTTATATGGTTGCATGGAAACCAAAGGCTTCAGAAGAAAATGAAAGATTTACTACAGTTTTTAAAACAAGCGATAATACCGAAATATTAATCAGACAAATTGCTGGAAAACTTGCACGTCGAATTGTCTCTTATGCAAGTAAAGAAAAGGAATATAAGCTAAATGATCAGATAGGTATTATAAAATTTGGTTCAAGAGTTGACGTTTTCTTACCTACAGATGCAAAATTACTAGTTAACATTAATCAGAAAGTAACTGGTAACAAAACTCAGATTGCTGAATTGTAATTAAATTATTATTTTATAAACGCAATAGGTTTTGGTAAAGAAATTTGCCTCATTGCTTCCATTGCATAATGGTCAGTCATGCCCGCAATAAAATTCACTACAATTTGTTGCTGATTTTCTTTGGTTTGGTTATAATAATCATTCATTCTTTCTATATATGCTCCAAATGACCTGTCAAGCTTTAGGTTCAGAGTTTTGTATTTCTCGAATTCATTACCAGTTTTTTGTAATAAATCAATAAAATGTTCGAAAAGTGATTTTATAATATTTTTACAAAATTTGCCATATTCAAGCATTCGTGGATTATTATAAATGTATTTATAATTAAAAATTTTAAGTTCGTTCATTAACTCAAAATATTCATCAGAAAGCCTTATTTCATCGGTGTCTTTTGAACTTTCAATTAAGTCCATAACAAGGTGATTAATGATTTCACCGTTTTTATTTCCCAATCTTTTTGCAATTTTATCTGGAACATCTTTAGCATTAATAAAATCTTCAACCATAAATGCATCTTCAAGGTCGCGACCTAAGTATGCAATCTTATCAGCAAAACGCATAATGCATCCTTCGTAAGAGTTTGGAATGCTGGCTCTGTCTTTAATTTCATCAAGATTTTTTAATATGTGTGATGGTGAAATGGAACGTTCAAATTTTTCGCCGCAATGACTTATTATTCCATCTAAAACTCCATAAGTTAGATTTAATCCTAAGCCATCTTGTGCTAGATATTCAGCAATTTTATAACTATGAATTTCGTGAATAAATGAATTAGATTTATTTAATGCTTCACATAATGCTTCTTCTCCAGTGTGCCCAAAAGGAGCATGACCTAAATCATGGCCAAGACCAATTGCATACGCCATTTCGGTATCAAGTTGCCATCCATATTTATTTAAACCTTTACACACAGAAGCACAAATTGTAGCAACGTGCAACACATGTTCGATTCTTGTGCATACATGATCATTTTCGGGAGCAAAAAATACTTGAGTTTTATGTTTTAGTCTTCTAAATTCCATTGAATGCAGAATTGCAGTTTGATCACGGAAATATTCGCCACGAATTGGAAATTCTTTTGCGAATCTTCTTTTTTTATATACGTCGTCAGCAAATGGATTTTTCATGTATTAAAAATAATATAAAAAAATGAATTTTTATGTTTGGACTAAAGTCCAAATATTTTGTTTTTTTATTGCCCCGACCTTAAGGTCGAGGCAATAAAAAATTTTGAATAAAGGGCTTCAGCCCAAAATTTTATAGATATTAATTCTTTTTGAATTACTAATCTTAAATGGCATATGTTTTTTTAATTATAATTTATATATTTAAACCATCAAATAAATTTTTGCTAATAATTGAAATATAAATAATTACAATATGAAATTTCTTGCTGAAATTAATGTAATGCCTTTAAAGGCTCTTCTAGATCCACAAGGAAAAGCAGTTTTGCAAAGTATGCATAATATTGGTTACAAAACTGTTGGTGATGTAAGAATTGGTAAACATATTACCATCGAACTTGAAGCAGATGCAAAAGAAGTAGCTGAAGCTATTATTGCTGATGCATGTAAAAAAATGCTTTCAAATCAGATTATGGAAAGCTTTGAGTTTACCATTAAACAGGTAAAATAATTAAATTATAATAAAGGTGTTTGTTATTCTGAACGACCGCAAAGGCGGATGAAGAATCTATAAATGATTTTTTGAAAAGTGATTTTTAGCTTTTCTTATTTTCTGAACTCTTGTAAACAACTTCTGTTTGTTTTCTTATCGATTCATCATGAATTAACTGCAGGATTTGTTTAATAAAATCATTATCAAGGCCAAGTTTTAAGCCTTGTTCGACTCTAGTTTCAATAATTTCTTTCCATCTCCGAAGCTGAAGAATGGATATATTGTTATGGCTTTTATAAAGTCCGATTTCTTCAACAACTTTCATTCGCTGAATTAATAATTCTAATAGTTGGTAATCTATGGAATCAATTTTTGAGCGAAAAGTCTCAAGTTTATCAATTATCTCAATATCGTTAATATTTACCTGACGGAAATGTAATGAATTCAGTAAATCATTTAATTCAGTTGGTTTTAATTGTTGCATTTTATCGCTTAAAGCTTCGATAGGAGATATGTGACTCTCAATCATTAAGCCATCAAAAGTAAGATCTAATGCTTTTTGCGAAATATCTTTAATGAAATCTGTATGTCCGGAAATATGACTAGGATCGCATAAAATTGGCAGGTTTGGGTAACGAGTCATTAATTCAATTGCAATTTCCCATTTGGGAATATTTCTTAATGATGTTTTTTCGAAAGGGAAAAAACCTCGGTGTATTGCTGCAATTTTATTTACCCCGGATTGTGAGATACGCTCTATAGCTCCAATCCATAAGTCAATATCTGGGTTAATAGGGTTTTTAACAAGTACAGGACAACTACAATTATGCAAACTTTCTGCAATTTGTTGTACTGAAAAAGGGTTGGAAGTTGTTCTTGCTCCAATCCAAAGCACATCAATACCAGCATCTAAACAGTCTTTAACATGTTCGGGAGTTGCAACTTCTACAGCAATTTTTAAATTTGTAATCTGCTTAACTTTTTTAAGCCATTTTAATGCTTTTTTTCCGGCACCTTCAAAACTTCCAGGGCGAGTTCGCGGTTTCCAAACGCCAGCTCTGAAAATTGAAACGTTAGGAATTTTAGAAATAGCTTCGGCAGTAGTTAATACCTGATTTTCATTTTCGGCACTGCATGGTCCGGCAATAATTAATGGTGTTTGAATTTTTTCTTCAAACCATTGATCAATAGGTAATATGTTTAATGTATCTGCCATTTAATACTTGCAAAGTTAAGCAAATGTTAGAAATAATATTAAATTATTATATTTCTTAATGCAACTAAAAAAGATTGTTATATGTCTTTAATTTAATTCAAAACTGTAACTTTAGTAAAAATTTATACAATGAAAAATATATTATCTTTTATTCTTTTAATATGCTCATTAAGTATGTTAGCTGCTCCATTTAATGGGCAGATAAAGCAGTTTAAACAACCAGATGGGAGTTCTGTAGATTTGAAATTATTCGGAACCGAATTATATATGCGTGCCGAAGGACTTGATGGGTATACGCTTATAAGAGATAAAAATACAAACTGGATTTGTTATGCAAATATTTCAAATGATGGAACTGAATTAATTTCTACTGGAATTGTCTATAATGGAAAAAAAGATAATGCTTCAACTTTAAAAAATAATCTTGATTTTCCAAAACATATTGATATCTCTAAAAAAGCTATTGAAAATAACATTCTGAAAAATAAAGAAAAATCAGGCCTTAATAAAAAAGTACCTGAGAATAATGTAAAGACAGCACCACATCAGGTAATAGGAAATATCAGAGGACTTTGTGTTGTAGTTGATTTTTCTGATGAACCGCATACTTTGCCTATTTCGGAATTTCAAGATTTTTGTAATAATTTAACTTATAATAATTATGGTAACAATGGGTCATTAAGGACTTATTATTCTGATGTGTCGGGTGGTTTAGTCGATTATCAGAATGTTGTTTATGGTTATTATCGTGCACCATTAACTTTTGCCGACTATGAACAAATGCCATTTGCACAAGGTGCTCAGGAAATATTAGGTTTGGCTTTAAATTGGATAGAATCAACAGGTTTTGATTTTTCTACATTAACAACTAACCCTGATGGTAGTATAATGGCAATAAATTTAATGTATACCGGAGCTGCTCAAAACTGGTCGCAGGGAATGTGGTATCATCAAGGATATTATGATAGTTTTAGCGCAGACGGAGTAACATCTGGAGATTATAATTGTTCGCCTGCAAATAATCCTTTAGGGTTAGCTACTGTTGTTCATGAAAATGGTCATATGATTGGAAAATGGCCAGATACATATAAATATAATTCTGATACAGGTCCTGATGGTATTGGTGCATTTGATTTAATGTGTTGGTATGGTGATGAGTTTAATCCTGTTTTACCAAATCCTCATTTTTGGTCAAATGCAGGATGGGGAAAAGTTGTTGATGTTACCAATTTTAATGGTTTAAATTCTGATACAGTTAATTCTTTAACTTGTTATAAATACAAAAATTTAAATGATACAAATGAGTTTTTTCTTTTAGAAAATAGAAATCAAACAGGCAGAAGTTTATTTATAGAAGATAATGGATTAACAATATGGCATATTGATAGGATGGGTGATAATCAAACAACTCACCATGAAGTTTATCTGGTTCATGCTAATGATGATATATTGAATCATTCAGACGCATGTTTTCATTCAGGATTTAACAACGAATACGGAATTTCAACTACTCCAAATACTTTATTTTTTAATGGTAATCCGAGTGGTCTAAGAGTTTGGAATATTGGACCTGTAAATAATATTATGACATATAAATTAGGTGCAGGACAGGCAGCTCCTACATTTAATCTATCATATGTTAGCATTACCGGAGATGGCAATTCAAATGGTTTTATGGAACCTGGTGAGTATGGAAATATTAATATTAATGCCAGTAATTATGGACAACTTAATTCTGCTAATTCAATTGTTACTTGTTCAGCTATTGGTGCTAATTCTGGATTTGTAACAGTTAATAATCCTACAATTAATGCAGGAGTTATAAATGTTTCTCAAACAATTCCGATAAGTTTTAACATAACTATAGCACCTGGTACTCCAATAGGAACAAGTATTGAATTAAAATTTGAGATTTCTGATGGAACCTATTCTACTTATTTTACAAAATATTTTATTGTAGGTGTACAGGTAATAATATCTAATCAACAAATTGAAACATGTTCTGCAATTTTCTATGATGCCGGTGGATATGTTTCTAATTACAGTAATAATACAGATTATGTAACAACATTCATTGCTCCTTCTTCGACTAATCCAGTTAAAGCTAGTTTTTCGTCATTTGATTTAGAGTTTGAAGCAAATTGCGGATATGATTATTTGAATATTTATAATGGAACGTCAACAGCTTCTCCATTAATTGGTACTTATTGTGGTACAAATTCTCCTGGTATTGTTACTTCTACTAATTTATCTGGAGCATTAACCTTCGAATTTCATGCTGATCCTGGTGTTACAGGATCAGGATGGATAGCTTTTATTTCATGTGTGGGAATAACTGGAATTAATGATATTGAAAAGGAAAATCAGTTTCAAATTTTTCCAAACCCTTCAAATGGATTATATAATTTAAATATTGATAACAAAAATCAAGTAGCAGTTTCGATAACAGATATTCTTGGCAAAGAAATATTGTTTAATGAAAAACAAATTGAAGGCAATTTGTCAATTGATATATCTGGCAATCCAAATGGAATATATTTGTTGAAAATCAAAACTGACAAAGAAGTATTCTTTAGTAAATTAGTAAAAGAATAATCTTTCAAGCGAAGACGCTTTAAAGAGGCTGTAAAATTTATCTTTTAAGCGTCCTCGCTTAAAAGATTAAAAGACTATCTCGAAATAATTAGTTTCTTAGTAAAAAACTTTTAACATTCTTTCTTTCTATCTACTCTTAGTGGCATCCACAACCTTGTGGCATTAAATTATTTGGATCTAATGGCTGTTTTATAGTTGCAAATGGTCTTTTATCTATTATTTTATATACTGTTTTGATTCCATGGTTAACACAATTTAAGCATACTTCTTCGGAATAAGTTTTTACAAAAACTTTATTATCATGTGTTTTAATTTTTTTGCTGAAAATTAAATATTCTTTATTCATTTTAAAAGTAGTATCAGAAGTTTCAATCTGCATTTTCATGTGACGTGTGCCTTTCTGAATTTCTGTTAAATCAAATTCTATTAACAATCTTATTTCATCTGAACATTCATTATAAGTTGGTAACTGGTATTTACTTTTTAAAACTCCTGTAAATATCATATCAGAATTTTTAAACATTCTTAAAAATGTAGAGTCGGCTAATTGTGCATTAGAATAGTAGCTAGAAATTAATATTATTGTAAATATCAAATAACGCATTAGTGTTGTATGTTTTCCTGAATTCTTTTAAAAGTAAGTTCGGTAAAATCGAAATCAGGATTTGGTACATCTATTTTAAATTCATCAACTTCAGCATTTTGATTTAAAATAAAGTTAACTTTTCCTTTTGGTAAAGAGGGGAAATTTTTAAATTCAACAACGAAAGTATCATATTGCCAATGTTCAAGTACCGAGAAAAAATCGGGAGCTGGAACAAATTGTAAATTTAATTTTCCATCTTTAAGAGTAATTGTTGCATTACCATATAAATCTCCTCCATAAGTTCCGCAATATTTTTCGAGTGGTAAAGTGGTTTTAGAATTTTTATTTCTTTTTTCTTCGGCTTCTTTTTCTTCTTTTATTTTGTTTTCTTCGTTGGTCTTAACATATTTCACCAATATGGAACTATAATCTTTTCCTTCAACATTAAAAAATCTATCCATAATACTATACATTAATGTATATGGAAGATAATTTATACTATTTGTTAAAATAACAAATCCCAGCTTTTCTTCTGGAACTAATACAACTTGAGAAATCATTCCATCTAATCCGCCACTGTGATTTATTACTTTTCTACCATGGTAATCGAATAAATCCCATCCTAAACCATAGCTATGAAAATGCATTGATGGAAACATATAGTCATCAAATTTTGAAATATCTTCTACAGTTTGTGCCGACCACATTTCTCGTTGTGCATCTTTTGTAAAATACAAATGATTTTCTTGTGTGCCGTTATTTAATTGCATTTTAATCCACTTGCTCATATCATTTATAGTAGAATTTATTCCACCTGCAGGTGCAATGTTATCCCAGCTAATATATTTTACTGTAACAGTTTTTCCATTGTTTTTTGCGTGTGGAATTGCTAAATTTTTATATTCAACATGTTTTTTAATTGTTGTATTAGTATTTTTCATTCCAAGTGGCTCAAAAAACTTTTCTTTAATGTAATCATCATAACTTTTACCAGTAACTTTTGGAATAATTTCTCCAGCGGTTAAAACCATTAAATTTGAATAACCATAATGACTACGAAAACTATAAACGGGTTTTAAATATTTAACTCTTTTAATAATTTCTTCTCTAGTGTATGTTGTTGCATCCCAAACTAAATCGCCACTAAAAGTTTCCAATCCGCTTCTGTGACAGAGTAAATCTCTTATTGTCATTTCATGAGTTACAAATGGATCGTACATTTCAAAATAAGGAATATAGTCTGTAACTTTATCATCCCATTTAATTTTTCCTTCATCAACTAAAGTAGCAAGAGCAGCGGCTGTAAATGCTTTTGTATTACTCGCAATTCCAAACATTGTGTTTTCATCTACTTTTTCTGGTTTTCCAATTTCTCTTACACCAAAACCTTTTGCGAATATTAAAGTATCGTTTTTGACTATACCGACAGCCATACCAGGTATTTCCCATTCTGTCATACACTTCTGAATATAAGTTTCTAATTTTTGAAGATCTGGTTTTTGTGCAAGAACATTAGTTAATGCAAACAGAAAAGTAATAAAAAATATAAATTTTCGCATATGAAGTATTTTTCTGCGAAGTTAATAAAAAACGAAAAGGCAGCTCTTTCGAACTGCCTTTTCAGCTAACTAAACCAAATTACCCTTGCGGGTATTTTATTACTTTGGAGCTACTGTGCTATCAACTGTAGTTGTTACAGTAGAGTCAATAGTTGTGTTAAGATCGTTAAGAGCTTGATCTAATTGTGCATTTAAAGAATCAAGTGATTTAATATCACCTTCTGAAGGACCACCACATGATGCTAAAGCAAACATAGAAGCTACGAAAAGAACAAACATTACTTTTTTCATTGTTTCAAATTTTAAATTAATTAATCGTGTTAACTTTACCCTTAATATTTAAAAACATAAAAGGTAACCCATTTATGTGAAAATATTTTCTGTTTTTATTTAATTTTACAAGGTTTACTTTTGCAATTATATAAAAATTAGCCTATTGTGAAAGGAAATTATTTTCAAGAAAATATGATTTTAAAAAATTTGTTAAATTTTGAATAATAATTTAGACTAGTAGGGTTACTTTTTTAAAAATTTAATATAAAAGAACGAAAACGGATGAAATTGGGTAATTACTGGAGCGAAGCAGAATTATTGCAAGGAGTTAGAGATAATAACGAACATGCAATTAAAACTATTTATAAGCTTCATTTTCCAACAGTTGAAAATTTTATCCGTCAAAATGGAGGCTCGGTGCAGGATGCAAAAGATGTGTTTCAAGATGGTTTTTTAGTTCTTTATCGTAATGTAAAAAATGCTGATTTTATTCTTGAGTGCAAGATTAAAACTTACATTTATTCAGTTTGTCGTAGAATTTGGCTTACCGAGTTGAAGCGAAAAAATAAAGTTCCTTCAATAGTTAACGAGCTTGATGAATATGTAAATGTTGATGAAATAGGTATTGAAGAGTATAATGAGCATGAAATGAAATTATCGCATTTGTCGCAATGCTTGGTTTTATTAGGTGAACCTTGCAGTTCTTTGCTTTCTGATTTCTATTTAAATAGTTTATCGATGCAGGAAATTGCAAAAAAAATGGGATACACAAATGCTGATAATGCAAAAACTCAAAAGTATAAATGTCTTTTGCGTTTGAAAAAAATATTTTTTGAAAAAGAAGTTTTGAAAAAGGAGACAATATAAAATGGACTTACTAAGATTAACAGAATTAAGCGAAAAGTATTCTGAAAATTCACTTACAGAAAGTGAGCGTGCGGAATTATTTTCTGCAATAAATTCTGATTCCGATTTAAAATTACAATTTGAAGAAAACATTTCACTTTTTAATAATTTACAATCATTAAAAGTTGAAAAACTTTCAAGAAAATGGTTCGAAGAAGTTGAGAACGAAAAGAAAAATGAAAAAATAACTTCGTTAAATTTTAGAACAAGAATTATTCATTATGCCGCAGTTGCTGCTGTTAGTTTTTTTGCTGTAGCAGGTACTCTTTATTTCTCTGGTTGGTTTTCTTATAAAAAACACTTACAGGCATATACACAATTAGGAAATAATGTAACATCTCTCACCAATAATCAAAAGTCGATGTGGGATGCTTTTTTCTCACCAGAAAAATCTGAATATTCATTTACAGCAGGAACTGGCTTTGCAATTTCATCAGAAGGATATATTATTACCAGTTTTCACGTTGTTAGAGATTTTGATTCTATTATAGTTGTAAATAATATTGACTCACTAATTCGATATCATGCAGAATTAGTATATAATAATATAGAATCTGATGTAGCTATATTAAAAATTGCTGATTCTACTTTTTCTTCTTTTGGAAAAATTCCATATAAGTTTAATAGTAAGAATTGTAATCTTGGAGAGTATGTTTATACTTTAGGTTATTCAAAACGTGATGTTGTTTTTGGCGAAGGATCTGTAAGTTCATTTACTGGTTATAATGAAGATTCTTCTACAATTCAGGTTTCTATTCCCTCAAATCCTGGTAATAGTGGCGGTCCGCTTTTAAATTCTAAAGGTGATATTATTGGAATGTTATGTGCAAAGAATAATGAGATTGAAGGCGCTACTTTTGCAATAAGATCAGATTTATTGATTAATTTAGTTGATAGTCTTAATTCCAGATTAGATGATAAGAAAATTGTATTAAATAAATACAATAATATTTCTACACTTGATAGACCTATGCAAATTAAGAAAATTAAATCCTTAATTTTTAGGGTTGAGGCATATTAGCATTTTTAGATTTACTTTGAAACTTTCAACTTTATATTTTTAGCTTATAACTATTGTTGTTTAGTCTTCCTAATCTGTATATCAGGAAAAATTAATGGGCTTTTAATGGTATCAGTAATAACGTTCACTATTTTCACATCATTGTCTTGATTGTAATGAAGAA
>CAIQJL010000128.1 GCA_903872185.1 uncultured Bacteroidota bacterium
AAATTCCAACGATAACTAAAAAACTGACTTACCGTACTCTGTGGACCACCTTGGCAATACAATAAAGCAGGGTATGCTTTTGTTGAATCAAAATCTGGAGGATAAATAAACCATACCAACATTTTCTTATTGTCGGTTGTTGTTATCCATCTTTCCTTTGATTCACCCATTTTTACATTATCATAAATATTTTTATTTGTGAAGGTTATTTGAGTTTCTTTACCATCATTAATATTAATGTTGAAAATTTCTGTTGCCATTGACATTGACATTTTTGTCCCAACCATAACATTACCCACTAAATTAATAGTTGTATAATCATGTTTGCCAAATGTAATTTGCTTCACCACCAATGCAGAAGATGAAAAATCCATTTTACCATCAACAAGTTGAGCATTAAAAACTGCATCAACATCGATTGAATATACTTGCTCAGTTGCTCTTATTCCACTTATAAAATAAATCTTTTTACTATCATTTGTCCACTGAAAACCTGTAGCGTTCTGATCAAAATTAGAAGTTAAATCTTTCTTCTCTTTTGTAACCAAATTAATTACAAATAATTTTTGAATATCGGATTCATAACCTGAAGTTGGCATACTTTGCCATGCCATATATTTACCATCGGGTGAGAATGAAGGATATTTATCATAACCAAGCATTCCTTCAGTTAAATTTTCTGTTTTTCCTGTTTCAACATTATACAAATAAACATCACTATTTGTACTTACAGAATATTCGTTAGCTGTCATTTTTTTACAGGTATAAGCAATACTTTTACTATCGCCACTCCAGCTAATTTCTTCGCCTTCAAAATTTGGTGATAATGGCGAATCATAAGGCTCACCTTCCATAACATCTTTTCCTGCAACAATTTTACCATCAGCAATAACACTATAAAAAACATGACTTACACTTGCATCTTCCCAATGATTCCAATGACGATACATAAGTTCTGTAGCCATATAAACTTCAGTTTTAGGTAAATCAGAATAAATATCCTGAGGTGTTTGTCTCACTTTTACATCTTTACAATAAAGAACTTTTGTTCCATCAGGAGAATATTCAAAACTGTTTATACCTTCAGGAATATCAGAAACTTTTACTTGCTCTGTTCCATCTGCATTCATCTCCCATATTTGAGATGAACCATCTTCGTCAGCAATAAATCCAATTTTTGTACCATCTGGTTTCCAACGAGGGTTTGATTCAGATCCAACAAATGTTGTTAAATGTTTTGGTTCTCCACCAACAGCAGGAACAGAGAATAAATCTGTATAACCATGATTTGCAGAAATTGAATGACGAGTAACAGAATACACAACTGTTTTTCCATCTGGAGAAAGTTTCATTTCACCAATTCTTCCAAATTTCCATAAAAGCTCTGGGGTAACTTTAGTTTCATTAATTGGTTGACTTGCTAATGAATCAAAAACATTAGAAGTAGCTGATTGTGATATGTTATTTTCAACTCCTCCAGAAGTTTTAAAATTAAACTTTCCTATAAATATTCCTGCAATAAAGATTACAACAATTACAATTACAATTACTGATTTTTTCATGTGTTTATATTTAATTATTTTTTCTTATCAACTCTATTTAAACCATCTACAGCTAATTGGTAATTTGTTACCATATCTTTAGCCTGATTATAAAAATTTCTTGCTTTTTCAAAGTTTTTCAATTTCTCGTAACAATATCCTTTATTGTAAATTGCCTCTACGTAATCTGGTTTTGCTGCAATTGCTGAATCAAAATACTGAATAGATGTCACATAATCTGTTGCATAAATCATGTGAATATATCCTTGATTAAAATACGCATAGCTATTTGATTTATCTATATTTTTGAGAATATATTGATACTCATATAATGCCTGATCGAATTGTCCGTTTTCCTGATAATACATTCCCAGATTATAATGAGGCTGAACATCTGTGGGATTTAAATTACTTGCTGTTTTATAATATTGAATTGCAATTGAATCTTTCTTTTCAGAAAACAACATACCCAACATCATATACGCTTCATAATATTCAGAATTATTTTCAGTAGCTTTTTGGAAATTAAGAATAGCGGCTTTATTATCCTTTTTATCACGATGAATCATTCCTCTAACAAAGAACATCGTAGCACAATTTGGGTTTACACTTGCAGCTAAATCAAGATATTCAGTAGCTTTTTTGTAATCTTTCACATAGAAATATAATGTGCCTAATTTAACCAACACATCTTCATTATTTGGATTAATACGGTTACACTTCTCTAATGTTAATTTAGAATCCTCTGATTTACCATTAGACAAATAAAATTCACTTAAACGAATGAAATATTCGGGCTTTAAAGAATCCAAACGTGTTGAAATAATTGCATCATTAATAGCACTGTCCAAAAACATTTTATAAAAATAAAGTTCGGCTCGACGCATAAAAAGTTCAGCATTTTTTGGAGTTTTTCTTATTTCTGAAGAGATTCCAGGAATAGAAAGTGAATCAAGCGGCTTATTTAAAGTAGCTTTAGTACTATCAGAATTTGAATTACAAGAAAACATCAATCCAACTATAGCTATAACAATGATTAAAATATTTCTCATTATAAAAAAAATAAATGCCTGAAATTACTTTCAGGCATAATGTTAATAAATTTATTTTTGAGGAACAGCCAGTTTTTCTCTGATTTTAACTGTAAGTTCTTCCATTAATTCATGGTTATCGGTTAAAATTTGCTTTACAGCATCTCTTCCCTGTCCAAGTTTAGTTTCGCCATAAGAAAACCATGAACCACTTTTCTTTATTATGTTATTATCAACACTTAAATCGATAATTTCACCAATTCTAGAAATACCTTCACCAAAAAGAAGATCGAATTCAGCTTTGCGGAAAGGTGGAGCCATTTTATTCTTAACAACTTTCACTCTAACGCGATTTCCGTATGCTTCTTCACCTTCTTTAAGTTGAGAAATTCTGCGAATATCAATACGAACCGAAGAATAAAACTTAAGTGCATTACCTCCAGTAGTTGTTTCTGGACTTCCAAACATTACACCTATTTTATCACGTAGCTGATTAATAAAAACGCAACAAGTATTTGTGCGACTAATATTTCCGGTAAGTTTTCTAAGCGCCTGTGACATTAAGCGAGCCTGTAAACCCATTTTTGAATCACCCATTTCGCCTTCAATTTCAGCTTTTGGAGTAAGTGCAGCTACAGAATCAATAACGATAATGTCAATTGCTCCCGAACGAATTAAATTATCAGTAATTTCTAATGCCTGTTCACCATTATCTGGCTGAGAGATATAAAGGTTTTCAACATCAACGCCAAGTTTCTCAGCATAAGTTCTGTCAAAAGCATGTTCTGCATCAATATATGCTGCAATTCCACCAGCTTTTTGAGCTTCAGCAATAGCATGAATTGCAAGTGTTGTTTTTCCAGATGACTCTGGGCCATAAATTTCAACAACTCTTCCACGTGGATATCCACCAATTCCAAGCGCAATATCAAGTGCTATTGATCCTGAAGGAATAGTTGCTATATCACTAACAGTTTGGTCGCCCATTTTCATAATGGTGCCTTTACCATAATCTTTTTCAATTTTTTCAAGAGTTGACTGAAGAGCTTTCATTTTCTCTTTCAATAAAGATTGATCTTTTTGTTCTTTCTTATTTTCCATTTTATATTTATTATTTGTTAATATTCTTTTTATAAACTTTAAGCAATCCTTTGGGCAGGTTAAGTAATTTTTATTTGATTATTTTATCAGTTAGAATTTGTGAGGTATGTGCACTGGTATTGACTTTTTCAATAATCTTTTCTATAATTCCATTTTCATCAATAACAAAAGTAGTTCTTTTAATACCATTAAAAGTTTTACCCAAAAACTTTTTTTCACCCCAAACACCATATAAATTACAAATTTCTTTTTCGGTATCAGCAATCAACGGAAAAGGCAAACCAAACCTTGTTGCAAATTTAATATGCGAAGCAACACTATCTGCACTAACACCTATAATCTGATATCCTGATTTCTGAAATAATTTATCATGATCACGAAGATTACAAGCCTCTACTGTACATCCTGGCGTATTGTCTTTTGGATAAAAATATAAAACAACTTTTTTTCCCTTATAATTTGCTAAAGAAATCGTTTTTCCATTTTGATCAACCCCGCTGAATTGGGGAGCTATAGCACCTTCTATAATTTCTGACATACAATTTATGGTTTCAACAAACCTACCGAATTAAAAATATTTATTACCATTTTTTAAAGGATTTTTTTCAACTTTTAGCAAAAATTTAGAACCTTAGGTTGAAAAAGGTTTTAGTATAACTATACAAATAATTATCATGAGCATTTTAATAAATTGCATTTATTTAAAGTTGTTTAAAATTCTTTGTTTATCCTCATTCTCTTTACCGTTCTTATGATATAATTCCACAAAAATTATTATTTCTTCTTCTTGAAAGTGAGCATAAATTAATCTCAAACCTGAATTTACACCGCGACCTTTTAAACTGTTGCAAGCAATTTTTTTTATTTTAATTACACAACTGGTAATTCCCAAATTATCAATTCTGAAACTGAAAGGTGCGTGTTCATTTGGTCTCGCCTTTAAAATTATTTTTACATCTTCTAAATCAGAATTTAAAGAGCGATATTTTTTTAGAAGATATTTTAAATCTTTATCAAATTCTTTTAATGTTTCAAACTTCATAGTTATTCGTTTTCATCTTCATTGTAAACTCTTACAGAATAAGGATGTTCCCTATAAAACGCTAAATTATAACTAATATATTTACCTTCATCTGTTACCTCCCATGGTAAATCTTTATGTGAATAATTACTTATAGCAGTTGCTGACCAATCGCTCATTTGTTCTATTACTTTGTCAATGACTTCTTTTTCACTTGCTTTCAATGTCGTTAAATCTGCTTTTGCAAGCGGAATGTAACGGGTTTGCATTTTATCAAAATATTCTGTCTTTATTCTTTGAATCTGCCCACTTTCCATCATTTGACCAATTATTGTATCTAATTTTTGCGGAACAGGTCCGTATGGTAACTTGCGATATTTGGCACCAGTTAAATGCTCTTCATAAATTTCGTAGTAATTAAAATCGGAAAAATACAAAAGTTTGTAAAGCACAGTTTCACCAACATTTGGCTTACCTGCACATCTTTCTAAAATATAAAGCAATACATTTTTAAACTTATTGACATTTAAAGTTGGTACAGAAATACGTTCATCTGATTTTTTTATTTTTGCTTCGACTTTGCCTTCAACATCTTGTTTAACTGAAAAATCTTTAGACATAAAATCATCTAAAGAAAAGCCTAAAACTATTGACAACATTTGCAATTCAAAGATATCAACACTTCTGTTTCCTAACTCTATCTGAGCCAAAGACGGTCTGGACATTTTAATACTCTTAGCCAAGTCATCCTGAGACAACCCCTTTATTTTACGAAGTTCTGTTATCCTTTGACCAATTTGCTTTTGCGACAGCTTTATGTTCATTTCAGTTTTTTATTTTACTATTTAACAGTGCAAAGATAAATATTGTTTCATAATAAAACAAATTATTGTTCTATTTTACAAAAAATATTTTTCAACCTTTTGAATAATTTATAAAATAATTTAGAGAACTTTTTATGATATTAATATCTTTACATATTAATTTAAACAAATACATAGATATGAAAACAACTGCACTAATTCTTTTTATTGCATTAATGCAAATTTCTTATTTTTTATCTGCTCAAACAAAAGCTAACGATATTTCAGTAACAGCATTACCTGCAAGCGTAAAACAAATTCTCGACAAATATATTGAAACATTGAACTTATCAAGCATTGATGACTGCGCTGCAAAATTTATTAAAATAGCTGGTGGTGGGCTGGTAAATGAAACTGGAACTGCATTACGAAATGACATTAAAGCATATTCGTTAAAAAAAGATCATGATGACATTAAATTTTACAAACAACCAGTAGAAATTACACGTGTAAATAAAACAGCTTCAAATGGCCAAGGTTTTGGTTCAAGCACAATTAAAGGACAGGTTTATAAAATTTGGATTGCCAAATGCGCAAGCAGTGGAGGATTGCCTGCGCCAGTATCTATAATGGTTCCTGTAGGTCATACTACCATTAAAACTCCTAAGGTTGTGAATATTGGAAGTTTTTAATTATATTATTTATCCAACACCTCCATAAAAACTCTAAATCCAATATGATTTAAGGATTTGGAATATAACTCTTGCGATTCAATTCTAACATCGTAACCAGGACTTTTCCAGCTGCCACCTTTAGCAATTCCTTTTTCACTTATCATTTCGGAAACATTTCCCGACATATTGAATAAACCAAAACCATTTGGAAAATAAGAACTTACAGCACAAGTAATGTCATTATGGTCGTTTAATAAACCAACCATACCAGAACTATACTGATTAGAAGCAATATATTTTTTTGCTATTGTATCATATGTTATTCCTTCTTCTCCAATATCATTAAAATTACATAAATATACACAGTCTTTATTTTTCAAATATGGACTTTCCCATGAATAAACATTTTCCTTTAATCCTCCATGCGCTGCATTTTCCCATTCCAATTTTGATGGTAATCTAAAAACAACTTTTTTAAATTCTTTTTTCAAATTATCGTTATATTTTTTAGTTAACCATTCACAATATTTTATAGCCTGTTCGTAAGAAACATTTACCATAGGGTAATCCTGATAAGCAGGATGACGAAAATATAATTCAACAAAAGGCTGATTATATGCCAATTTACTACTCCAGCCATTTGTATCGGGCAATGCAAATGTATATTCAACAGTTTTTCCAGATTGTCTTAAATCAGATAAAAACTCACGATATTCTACATTAGTTGTTTCATATTTACAACTATAAAGCATTGAATCTACTTTGACAAAATCTTTTTCAATATTTTTAGAACTAAATACTTCAAGGTATTTTTGCGCAAACACCACACTACTAACTGACATAGTTATCATTACAATTATATATTTCATATTATCTTGAATTATGTTAATAATATTAAGTAAATTTACTACTTTCAATTATGTATAACTTTTAAATCTCGCAAAAATTTTGTTTTCTACTACCGAAATATAATTTTATTTTTGCCTTTACGTTACAACAAATAAAATGAGCATTTTTCAATTTTTAAAAAGTCGTGTATTCTTTAAGCATTTTGGTTTAGCAATAGGCATTACAATACTATTGTTAACGCTAAGTTTTTTTTCAATTAACTTTTACACCCATCATGGTGAAGCAATATCAGTTCCCGATTTTAGCGGTTTAACAATTGATCAAGCTCAAAGAATGGCAGAAACTAAAGATTTTAAAGTTGAAGTTTCAGATTCTGTTCATTTTCAGGATAAAGAAAAAGGAACTGTTGTTTCACAGGTTCCAACCGCAGACAGCAAAGTAAAAACAGGCAGAACAATTTATTTAATAATTAACGGACAAGAGGCTGAAAAAGTTCCTATGCCCGAATTAACAGGTATTTCGGTTAGACAAGCAACATCTGATGCAGAAATATTTGGATTAAAAATTGGCAAACTACGTTATGTTCCAGATATTTCGACAACAGTACTCGAACAAAGTTTTAAAGGAAAGCCAATAAAAACAAATACACTTATAATTAAAGGCTCTACAATTGATTTAGTTGTTGGAAAAGGCGAAAGCAATGAAAACACTTTTATTCCTAATGTTTTAGGATTAACAAATGATGAGGCAGAACAAAAACTTTCTTCACTTTCGTTAAACATTGGTGTAGCTGTTTATGACGGCACAGTTAAAACTACCCGCGACTCAACAAAAGCAAGAATATGGAAACAACATCCTAAATCGGGTAACGATAGCAACATAAAACTAGGAAGTTATATTGACATTTGGCTTACTTTAGATAATGATTTAATTCCTGAAATATCAACAGAAAATTCACCACCTGATGGCATATAAAATTATTTTTATTCTTGTTTTAACTTTATTGTACTCAAGAATTTCTAATGCACAAGCTGTATTAATTCCATTGGAAAGCAATCCTGTTATTGAAGAATATTTAAAAGAGAATATAAGTAGCCCAAAAAGCATTAAAACAAATGACACTATTTCATTTCCGTTTTTTGACGATTTTTCAAAATATTCTATTTACCCTGACCAATCAAACTGGCTAGACAAAGAGGTGTTTATAAATCAATCCTATGGCGACAATCCACCATCTATAGGTGTAGCAACATTTGATGCAATAGATTTTGCTGGTCAATTACATTCAAATGCAACTTCATCAGGTTTTTTAAGCGATACCTTAACATCAAAACCAATTAATCTGTTTAGCCATGTAGTAAGTAATCCTATTTTAATTTCTTCCACATTATTATTCTACCATGCTGGCAATCAAATATTTTATCCTGCAGATTCACTTTCATATGTTAGTGGGGCACAAGTTCATAATTGTATGACCGAACCATTCAATTATAATATTAATTACCAAATTTATTATGGATTAATAGATGTAAGTGACTCACTTTACACTTATAATTCAATTTCAGGAACTTACACTCACATTGTAAAATCAGTAACATATAATCTTTCGCCCTCAGATTCCTTGTATTTAAGTTTTTATTATCAACCACAAGGTAATGGTGGCAACGAACCAGAACCTGAAGATTCGCTAGTTCTTGAATTTAAAGTTCCTGGAAGTACATGGAAACATATCTGGTCAGAACCAGGTTCAAGCAATAAACCTTTTGATCAAATACTTATTCCTTTATTAAATCCCTCATATTTCATTAAAGGTTTTCAATTCAGATTTAAAAATTATGCTAGCATTGGCATAAGCACAATTCCAAGCTTTGCCAGTAATGTTGATATGTGGAACATTGATTATGTTAAGATTGATAAAAACAGAAATTATAACGACACTCTATCTAATGATGTTACTTGTGTTTATAATTTAAAATCTTTATTAAAAAATTTCACAGCTGTTCCATGGGATCATTATAAAAGCATTACAAATTTTAAAACAGATACTTTAAAATTTTTATATAGAAACTTAAGCGATTCACTAATAAATGTTCAACGCAGATATAAGATTACTAATAAAACTAATAACTCAATAATTTTTGATCGCTCTCTTGGAAATGAAAATATTGCTGGTTTAGCTGATTCAATTCTTTCAAAAAGAGATACCGCAAATTACTTCCCTTTTACAACCGCAGAAACTGCAACTTTTGAAGTTAAACTAACCCAAACTTATAGCACCTTAGACATTCATGCACCTTATAGATGGAATGATACTCTTAAATATTATCAAAAATTTGAAAAATATTACGCATACGATGATGGCACTACTGAATATGGCTTTGGTTTAGCTGGCAATAACTCTCAAAATGGGAAAGTAGCTTTTAAATACTATACATTAAAACCCGACACACTAAGAGGTGTTTATATGTATTTTAACAGAACCTTATATAATGCTAATCAAAAATTCTTTTACTTAACGATTTGGAATGCAGCTAATGGAGTACCTAGTACAATTAGATATAGTCAGATGGGCGAAAAGCCTGGATTTCACGGATTAAACGAATTTCATTATTATGAGTTAGATTCTGCCTTACTAATAACTGACACTTTTTTTGTTGGATGGATCCAAACTACCCAGGATTTATTGAACATTGGATTTGACATGAATAATGATCAGTCTTCAAAAATCTTCTATAATATAACTGGCAGTTGGCAAAACATTCCATATGCTGGTACAATTATGTTAAGGCCAGCTTTTAGCACATTACCTTTTACAAATATTAATGAAACTTTAGAAAATAATGAAATAGCTATTTATCCAAACCCTGCATCTGATTTCATTCATATTAATGTTTCAAACGACTATATTATTCAAATTTTTGATTTAACAGGTCGTTCAGTTTTAGAATCCAAAACCGATAATGAGCAAATTAATATCTCAAATATTCCAGCTGGAATATATATTATAAGAGGCTCAAACAAAAAAAATCAATTCACTCGAAAACTTATTATAAATAGGTAATGCACGAGGAAGAAGATATTTTACTTAACGAAGAATCTAGCGACCTTTTTGAACATTTCAAAATACTTGTAGATAAAGGGCAATCATTATTGAGAGTTGATAAATTTCTAGGTTTACGTTTAGAAAATATTTCGCGAAACAGAATTCAAAATGCAGCTAACTCAAACTGTATCTTAGTAAATGACAAACCGGTTAAATCAAATTATAAAGTAAAACCTTTAGATGTAATCTCTGTTGTTTTGCCATATCCTCCAAACGAGAATGAAGTTCTTGCCGAAAACATCTCTATTGAAATAACATACGAAGACGATGATTTATTGATTATTAATAAACCAGCTGGAATGGTTGTTCATCCAGCCAAAGGAAATTATACAGGAACTTTAGTTAATGCATTACTTTGGCATTTTAAAGATTTGCCACTTTTTAATACAGGACAAATAAGGCCAGGTTTAGTTCACCGAATCGATAAAGATACATCTGGTTTACTTGTAGTTGCAAAAAACGAAATTAGTCACTCTAAACTTGCAAAACAATTTTTTGATAAAACTACAGATCGTACATATTTAGCTTTCGTTTGGGGTATATTCGAAAATAAAACTGGAACTATAATTGGAAATATTGGTCGTTCACCAAAAGACAGAAAAAAAATGACAATTTTTCCAGACGGTGATACCGGCAAACATGCAATTACTCATTATAAGGTTTTAGAAGAATATAAATACACATCATTAGTAGAATGTAAATTAGAAACCGGGCGTACACATCAAATAAGAGCACATTTTGAATACATCAAACACCCACTATTCAGCGACTTAACCTATGGTGGAAATAAAATTTTAAAAGGAAATAGCTTTGCAAAATACAGTCAATTTGTTGAAAATTGTTTTAATATTTGTCCCCGACAAGCTCTTCATGCAAAATCTTTAGGTTTTTATCATCCTTTAACAAAAAAAAGGCTTTTTTTCGACTCTGAGCTACCCTCTGATATGTCAGATTTAATTAACAAATGGAAAGAATACGCTGCAAACAATTAACATATACCTGTTTATAAAAATAATAAATTTTTTATTATTTTTTGAGAATTAAAAAACTATTAATATAAATTTGCACCGTAAATAAACATTTAAACCTCTATGAAAAAATTTTTTGGACTTTTAATGATTGCAGGAATGATGTCATTCGTTGCATGTGGACCATCTGCTGAACAATTAGCTGCTGAACAAGCAACTGCTGATTCTTTGAAAGCTGATTCTATCGCTCAAGTTGAAGCTGCTGCTGCTGCAGTTGCTCAAGCTACGGCTGATTCTATCGCTACAGTTGAAGCTGCTGCTTTAGCTCAAGCTCAGGCTGATTCTATTGCTAACGCTGCAAAAAAACCTGCAAAAAAGAAGTAAGAAATTTACCTCTTAGCGTATAAAAAAAGGTTGATACTTATTGTATCAACCTTTTTTTATGGAACAATTACTTGCATAGAATTAGGGAATATTCTGAATCTCAACTCATTTCCCATTACAAAAGGCTCACCATCAAAATGAATTGGACCAGAGTCATTTCTAAAAACATCAACTTGCTTAGCTTTAAATGTCTCTACCAAAGTTGCTTTATGCATATTTTTAAGAAATAACCTGCTGGCAAGAGCTGGAGCATGAATTAATCCAAAAGGTTTTAAAACTACAACATTCATCAAGCCATCAGTAATATCAGCATCAGGAGAAATATAAACATTATTGCCATATTGATTTGCATTAGCAACTGTCACTAAAAAAGCTTTGACATTTATTTCTTTACCATCAGCTATAATTTTATAATCAGATGATTTATAATTTTTAAACTCTCTACCAACAATTTTTGTATAGGTTGAGAATCCTCGTTTACCAGAGTTGGCAAACAGATCTCCAATGTGAGCATCAAAACCAGTTCCTGCAGTGCAAAAGAAATTCTCATCATTAATTTGACAAGTGTCCATTTTAATAACTTTACCTTTTGCAATTACACAGGCTGCATTTTCTAAATTCATTGGTATTTTAAAATGCCTTGCCAGACCATTTCCCGAACCCAGAGGCAAAATAGCAAATGCAGTATCAGAACTAACCAAAGCTCTAGCAGTTCTATTTACAGTACCATCTCCACCTGCAGCAACTACAATTTCAAATCTTTCTTCTTTAATTCTATTTTTTATAGCTAATGTTATATCAAAATCAGCAGTTTCCCAGTATAAAAAAGAAACTTCAAAAGAAAGGCCCATCCACTCTCTAACCTTTTCTTCGAGATTAATCTTTCTCCTAGCTCCAGCAATTGGATTTAAAACAACAAGAAGTTTTTTCAATTATTTTTTTTTCAAAGTTAAAAATACCTATTAAATTTTTAGGTCTCTATGATAATTTGAAATCAATTGTTTTTTATACTTTTGAAATAAAAATTTAACAATTTAAATAATGAAATTAGTTGCGATAGTCGTCTTATTACTCTTACTTCAAATCTATTCAAATACTTATTCTCAACAATACAAAATTGATTCTTTACTTAAAGTAAATAAAACAACACGAATTGATACAGTTAAAATTAAGACTTTACTATCTTTAACTGATTTGTATTCTTTTCAAAATCCAGATTCTGCTATACTTTTTGCAAAACGAGCTAAACAATTAGCAAGAAAAATTCATAATCAAAAATATATTGCACATGCATCAACAGAGTTGGGTTGGGCTTATTATGTCTCTGGAAATTATAATTCAGCACTTGAAAATTTTTTAGAAGCACATAAAATATATGAAGCTAGCCAGGATTGGAAAAATATTTCAACTACCCTGGGCAATATTGCATCGGTATATTTAAATCAAAAAGATTATAAAAAAGCACGTGATAATTATTCGAAAGCTTTAACCATTGACAAAAAAATTGGAAACCAAAAATGGATAGCTTCTGACATTAGTAACCTTGGAATTATATATTTTACAGAAGGCAATTACAATAAAGCCCTTGAATTTTACAACAAAGCATTAAAAATCAATAGTGAAATAAGCAATAATAGAGATATTTCGATGAACCTTGGTAATATTGGAAATGTATATCACAAACTTGGAGACGACAGTCTTAATAATATTAAAAAAAGCGATAGCCTTTATAAAATTGCTTTAGGTTATTATTTTGAAGCAATAAAAATAGATGAAAAACTAGACCGAAAACTAGGAATAGCTATAAAACTTGGAAATATAGGTGAGTTATATTTTAAAATGAAGAATTATCAAGAAGCTGAAAAATACACGAAACGAGCTATAATTATTTCAAACAACATAGGCGCATCAGATATTGTTGACAATTGGCATAAGAACCTTAGCGAGTTATACGAGCAAACTAATAATCCAATTAAAGCATTATTTCATTTTAAAAAGTATAAAGCAATAAAGGATAGTATTAATAGTATTGAATCAACTCAAAAGTCAACCAGGCTGGAATTGACTTTTAAATTTGAGAAAGAACAAGCGGCCGAAAAAGCTGAACAAGATAAAAAAGACGTAATTGCAACTTCTGAAAAAAACAAACAATTAATAATTCTTTTATTTGTTACTTTAGGACTAGTGCTAGTTTGTGTTTTTGCTATTATTTCAACTCGCCAAAAAAACATTATTAAAAAGGAAAAACAACGTTCAGAAGAACTTTTACTTAACATTTTACCTGCAGAAACTGCAGAAGAACTTAAGTCTACGGGTTCTGCAAAACCAAAACAGTTTGATTTAGTTACAGTACTCTTTACCGATTTTAAGGGATTTACAAAAATTGCAGAAAAAATGAGTGCTGATGAATTAGTAAATGAACTAAACTTAATTTTCTCAGCATTTGATAAAATCATTTCCAAATATCCTATTGAAAAAATTAAAACTATTGGCGATTCTTATATGTGTGCAGGTGGTTTACCAACAGCAAACACCACCAACCCTATAGATATGATTCATGCAGCATTAGAGATTCAGGAGTACATGAATAAACATATAACAATTTGCAATAACGAAGCGCCTCCTTGGCAAATAAGAATTGGAATTCACACAGGACCAGTAGTGGCAGGAGTTGTAGGAATTAAGAAATTTGCATACGATATCTGGGGAGACACAGTAAATACTGCATCAAGAATGGAGTCGAGTGGAGAACCAGGTAAGGTAAATATTTCCGGATCAACATATGAATTGATAAAAGAAACTTTAATTATTAATCATCCAAATTTAAAAACAATCTACAGAGGCGAAATAGAAGCAAAAAATAAGGGAAAAATTAAAATGTATTTTGTAGAAAAAACGTAAATTTGAAAATTAGCATTTTATAAATATGATAAACTTAAAAGATAAAATCCGCTCCATCCCACATTGGCCAATTGAGTCGGTAACATTCAGAGACATTACAACTTTAATGCAAGATCCAGAAGGATTTCAAGAAGCATGTAATCGTTTTTACGAACGTTATAAAGATCAAAAGATTGATAAAATAGCAGGCATAGATGCTCGTGGTTTTGTTTTTGGTGCAGTATTGGCAAAACAATTAGGTATTGGCTTTATTCCTGTAAGAAAAAAAGGGAAACTACCTTTTAAAACTATCAGCGAGAAATACGATTTAGAATATGGAACTGCAGAACTGGAACTCCACATGGATGCTATTACAAAAGGTGATCGCATTATAATTGTTGACGATTTAATTGCTACAGGAGGAACAGTAAACGCAGCTATAAAACTAGTTGAGAGACTTGGAGGAGAAGTTGTAGAATGTGCATTTGTTGTTGAACTTCCAGAACTAAAAGGTCGTGAAAAAATTGCTGGCCATAAGATTTTTTCAATGGTAGAGTTTGAAGGAGAATAAATTAATTGTTACTGTTTAACGATTAATAACTGTATTCTTAGACTTTAACACTTACCGACTTTATACTTTGAACTTATAAGCAAGCTTTCGTTCATATCTTTTCATTATACAGATATATAAATGTTTTGAATTGCATTAATTTTTTGGTGTCAAAAATTAAGAGAAAATGAAACTAAAAATCGCAGTTCTTTCAGGCGGAAACTCCTCAGAAGCAGAAATTTCAATCAAAAGTGGCAGACAAGTAGCAAATTGGATAGATAAAGAAAAATATGACGTTTACCCTATAATTATAATGGGTACCAGATGGACACTTGGCGATGAAGGAGGTCCGGTAATTAACAAAACTGATTTTAGCGTAATACAAAACGGCGAAAAAATAAAATTCGATTTTGCATATATTATAGTTCATGGTACTCCAGGCGAAAACGGATTAATGGCTGGTTATTTTGAGTTAATAGGCATACCACACTCAACTTGTAATACATTAGTTTCATCATTAACATTTGACAAATATTTTTGCAAACTAGCACTTCAAGATATAGATTTATTAATGGCAAAAGCCATTTTAGTAAAAAAAGACCAGGGAATATCACCCGAAGAAATTGCAAAAGCAGTAGGCTTACCTTGTTTTATAAAACCAAATGCTGGTGGATCAAGTTGTGGCACATCAAAAGTTAAAACTATTGAAGAAATTCCAGCAGCATTAGAATTTGCATTTAAAGAAGATAACGAAGTAATTGTTGAAGAATTTATAAAGGGAACAGAAATCTCATGTGGAGTAATTAAAACAAAAAAGAAAACCTTTCTCTTCCCTGCCACTGAGATTGTAACTAAAAACGAATTCTTCGATTATGAAGCAAAATATACTCCTGGAATGAGCGAAGAAATAACTCCAGCAAGAATACCCGAACATGTTGCAAAAGAATGTCACCGCCTTTCACTTGCAGTTTATGAATTTTTTGGGTGTAAAGGAATAGTTCGCGTTGATTATATTATTCGTGATGAAAAACTTTATTTCTTAGAAATAAATACTATTCCTGGAATGAGCGAAGCAAGCATTATACCTCAACAAGGAAGAGTTTATGGGATATCTATGACCGAACTATTAACAGCAGTTATAGAAGACATTATAAATTGATATTCTATTTTTTCGTCACATTTAAGTTGCAGTTAATCTTAGGTTAAATTCATTTGCACACTGTTATCTATTATTCGTAACTACTTTTCATTCGGTTATCAAACTATTATTACTAAATCAATTTAGCAATTTAACTTTGCACAAAAGAAATAAGCAAATGGAACAGAAAGAAAAAAACATCGACATTACTCTTGTAAAAGACATCGACAAATCAAAACACAGCGTTTTTCATGTGGTAGTAAGTAATTACTTTTCATCACGTTCGGACAAAGTTTTTATGAAAGTTTTTCCTGATTTCAAAATTTCAGGATTTAAAGTAAAGAATGGGGTCAATTAAAGCAAGGTTTTCATAAAATACTAAGAATCTCTTTAGCAAAATCATACTCAGAAGTACAAATGTATCTCTGAGTTTTTTTATTTAAAATAATTTATACTTGTTACTTTCAAATTCTAAAAGCCATTGTTTACGCCACAACCCACCAGCATAGCCGGTTAACTCATTATTAATGCCTATAACACGGTGACATGGAACTAAAATCCATAATGGATTTTTACCATTAGCATTTCCAACCGGTCTTGTAAACTCTTTTGCTCCTAGATCAATAGCAATCTGACTATAGGTTTTTGTTTTTCCAAAAGGGATTTTAACAACCTCTTTCCACACTTTTTGCTGAAATTCGGTGCCATCAGGCGCCAATTCTAAATCAAAAACTTTTCGATTATGATTAAAATATTCCTGAAATTGCTTTTTTGCCTCAGTAATAATTTCAGTATCTTTTGATTCTATAACAGTATTCCATATATCTTCAGTTAAAATTTTAACAGAAACTATTGCGTTATTAATTGCTTTAATCTCAAGAACTCCTATTGGGCACTTACTATAACCGATTAAAATTAGATTCTGCAATAAAAATTTTTAAAATTAAACCGCTACCTCTCCTTTAATAGCAGGGTGTGGATCATATCCTTCTAAAGTAAAATCAGAATATTTAAAACTGAAAATATTCTTTACATACGGATTTATTTTCATTATTGGCAATGGTTTAATTTCTCTTGAAAGTTGAAGTTTTACTTGCTCAATATGATTTTTATAAACATGCGCATCACCAAAAGTATGAACAAATTCACCTGGTTTAAGATCGCATACCTGTGCCACCATCATTGTAAGTAAAGCATAAGACGCAATATTAAAAGGAACTCCTAAAAATAAATCGGCAGATCGTTGATATAACTGACATGACAATTTTCCTCCGGCAACATAAAACTGAAAAATAATATGACAAGGAGGTAATGCCATTTTATTTATTTCTCCAACATTCCAGGCGCTAACAAGGTGCCTACGAGAATCGGGATTATTTTTTATAGACTCAACCACTTGTGTAATCTGATCAATGATTTTTCCATCATGGTTTGTCCAAGAGCGCCATTGGTGACCATAAATAGGACCTAAATTCCCATTCATATCTGCCCACTCATTCCATATTTTAACACCGTTATCGTTCAAATATTTAATATTAGTGTCGCCATTTAAAAACCATAACAATTCGTAAATAATAGATTTAAGATGTACTTTTTTAGTAGAAACAAGTGGAAATCCTTTACTTAAATCGAACCTTAATTGATGTCCAAAAATACTATGCGTTCCGGTACCAGTGCGGTCTTCCTTTACATTTCCGTTTTTTATTACATGATCAAGTAAATCCAGATATACCTTCATGAGTTTAGTTTATCAAAATTTGTGTTTAATGTTTTAATGATTGAGCATTCACTTCAGCAGGCACATGTTTATGCTTAAAAAATATTGCAAATAATATAGCTACAATTAGTGAATAACATGCGAATGCGAGCCATATTCCATGCCAATCCTTTTGTCCCGATTCTGACATAAAAAAGGAATTTATTATTAGACCAGACGCTAATGATCCAATTATTGAACCCAAACCATTTGTCATCATCATAAACAATCCCTGAGAACTAGACCTAATTTCAGGCCTACATTGTGTTTCAACAAATAGAGAGCCTGAAATATTAAAGAAATCAAACGCCATTCCGTAAATAATATTTGAAAGTATTATCATCCATAATAAATCGCCTGGGTTTCCAAATGAGAATAAACCAAATCTTAAAAACCATGCAATCATACTAATTAACATTACCTTTTTAATTCCGAATTTTCTAAGAAAGAAAGGTATTGCAAGAATAAATAATGTTTCAGAAATTTGTGAAATAGACATTATTATTGTTGAATATTTTACAACAAATGAAGAAGCAAATTCCGGAACATTTTTAAATTCATCTAAAAATACATCTCCATACATATTTGTAAGCTGTAATGCGGCACCCAAAAACATTGAAAAAATAAAAAACAACAACATTTTATAGTTTGCAAATAATTTAAATGCATCTAAACCCCATAACTTAACAAATGACTGTTTTTCTGCACTTTGTTTCTGAGGCGGACATTTTGGTAATGTAAAAGAATAAATTCCTAAAACGAGTGCAGCTGCCGATGAAATGTAAAACTGAACTTCAGTAGCTTTATTTCCTGTAAGATTTGTCACCCACATAGCTGCAATAAAACCTATAGTACCCCATACTCTTATAGATGGAAAATCTTTAACCACATCATAACCGTTTTTTTTCAGTGCATTATATGCAATTGAATTAGTAAGGGCTATAGTAGGCATATAAAAAAGCATTGCCGCTAACATTATCCAGAAGAATTGGGTAGGCGAATTTGCCATTGAAAGACAAAAAACTGCTAATCCACTAAGAATATGTATTATTCCATATACTTTTTCTGCATTAACCCATCTGTCAGCTAAAATCCCAATTAATGTAGGCATTATGATAGAAGCAATTCCAAGGGTCATAAATATCATTCCAAAACCTTCGGGTCCCCAGCCTTTTGTTCCAAACCAATAATTTGCTATTGTAATTAGCCATGAACCCCAGATAAAAAACTGAAGAAAGTTCATCAATGTAAGACGTAGCTTTATACCCATAACTATTTTTTTGCTAAAAAGTGATTTACTAATCCTGATTTCTGCGATTTATCTCATCTCGTATATGCGAAGCTTTTTCGTAGTCTTCATCACGAATAGCTTCCTTAAGCATCAATTCTAAATCTTTTAATTCAAATTTAGTGTAAGATGGTTTTTTAGAAGATTTTTTTGAGCTACTTTTTGTATCGCTATCCTCTTCTTCAAAAATACTTATCTCTTTAGATTTATCCTTTTCTTTATCTTTTCCAAATTCAATTATAATTCCAGCTTTTTGAATAACATCTTTAGTTGTATAAATCGGACATTTAAATCTAAGAGCAAGTGCTACTGCATCAGAAGTTCTGGAATCAACAATTACATTTTCCTTTTCATGATTAAAAACAAGATTAGAAAAGAAAACTCCTTCTTCTAGCTTAAATATATTTACTTCCAACAATTCAATGTTATATGAATTTGCAAATTGTAAAAATAAATCATGAGTTAACGGACGAGGTGGTTTTAACCCTTCCAGTTCAATTGCAATTGCC
>CAIQJL010000129.1 GCA_903872185.1 uncultured Bacteroidota bacterium
ATAACAATATATACAAATTACCATATTGTGAATTCTTTTCTGATAAACCAGTATATATGTTTGAATCATTTGACGAGAATAACGCAATTATAGCAACTAAGTTAAACGGGTTATTCCTTGTCAATTTAAAAAACATCGATAGAAAAAATTTACCTTTTGATTCCATTTATAAACCTTTTAAAACTGAAGCTGATATTTTTTTTGAAACCAACGGTATTTATCATGGCACTTTTTTAAACAACGATAATATTGCACTAGGGTCTACAGTTGCCGGAATTGTTATTATTAACAAAAATGGTCAGATAAAAAGAATATTTAATAAGCAAAACGGACTTCCTGTAAATAATGTTAATTATGTTTTCTTTGATCGTGAAAAAAACATTTGGATTGCATTAAATAATGGTATTGCAAATATTGAAATGAACAGTCCGATGAATTATTTTGGAGAAGAAACAGGATATCAGGGAATAGTTGTTGGAGCAATTAATTTTAAAGGTAAATTTTATGTTGGTACATTAGAAGGACTTTATGTCTTAACACAAAACACTGATTTTACAAAAAACGGGAATTCTTTTTATAAATTTAATCGACTGACTAAGGAATACAATAGTTTTATGCAGCTTGACACTATTGATGGCAAATTATATGCTGCAACACGATATGGCTTTTTTGAAATTGAAAACGAAACCATAAAGCCTATCAAAAAAATGGAATTCTCTTATGCAATTTTACATTATAAAAAGGATCCCAATATTACTTTTGTAAATAACTCAGAGGGTTTGGCAATTTTCAAAAAAGGCAAAAATGGACTGAAGTTTTTTGATCAAATTAAGGGTATAGATCATGAAGTTCGTTATATGTATGAAGAAAAAGATGGTTCATTATGGATTAACGGAAACAATAACGACCTTCTTAAACTCAGTTTCAGCAAAAATGATTTTAAACAACCAACTATTTCTATTTACGATTCTGCTAAGGGACTTCCATCTAAAGCAGCATTAGTAATTCTTAAGGAGAGCGATCACCTTACTGTTTTAATACCAGGACAAGGATATTATAGATATTCCTCCAACAAATCACCAGTTGGTAAACAAGATTATTTTTCTCCTGATCCTTTGTTCCCAGATAAAATTCCAGGAACAAAAGACACTATATCATACTATCTGGCAACTCGCTTTAATGATTCAATTTGGTATTCTTTTACAGCACAGCAAGGATTAGTTAAAATAACTCAAAACAAATCAGAAAGCTCAAAATTAAGTTTCATCTCTTCATCGCTAGGAAAAGCCAATGTCACATTTTTTCTATACCCCGATAAAACACATAATCTTTTATGGTATTCTACAAACAAAGGCTTGTTCTCATTTAAACTAAACAATACAGTTGAAGAAAACATTTCTTTTATTACAATTATAAGTGATATTGTTATTGGTAAGGACTCCACCATTTACACAATTAATGACAGTTTATTGATAACCGAAATTCCTTTTATAAAAAACTCTATAACATTTAATTTTGCCTCTTTATTTTTTCAGGGAAGTGAAAACAACCAGTTTCAGTACTATTTAGAAGGAATGGATACTAACTGGTTAAGTTGGTCAAAAGAAAAATATATTACTTACAATTTTTTACCCGAAGGAGATTATGTTTTTCATGTTAGAGGAAAAAACATGCACGGTGTTGAAAGCCCAGAAACAATTTTTAAATTCACAATACTTCCACCTTGGTACAGAGCCTGGTGGGCTTATTCGTTATATCTCAGTTTTCTTGTTTTATTCATCGTAATCGTTGTTATAATATATGGAAAAAGACTAAAATCAAGAAACATAAAATTAGAAGAAATTGTACAAAGCCGTACGGCAGAGATAAAAAGACAAAACTCAGAAATTGAAATTAAAAATTTACAATTAAACGACATAAACAAAGAATTAGAAAAACTATCCATTGTTGCGAGTGAGACTGATAATACAGTAATGATAATGGATAAAGACACTAACTTTATATGGATTAATGATAGCTTAAGAAAAAAATACAACATTGATTACGAAGAATTTGAAGCTATAAAAGGTAAAACTTTATTAGAGTCTTCATATAATTCAAATATTAAAAGAATTGTTTCAAAATGTGTTTCTGAAAAGAAAACTGTTATATACGAATCAGAAGCCAAGCTAAAGTCGGGAAAGACAATCTGGATGCAATCTACCCTAACACCAATATTAAATGAATTAGGTGAAATTAAAAATCTTGTAGTAATTGATTCCGACATTACAAAGATGAAAAAAGCTGAAGAAAAAATTAAACTTCAGAGCGAAGAACTAGAATACAATTTATTTGAACTTGAAAATAAAAACCAGCTTATTACTAACAGTATTGAATATGCAAGAAAAATTCAGGAAGCATTTCTACCATCAATAAATGAAATAAGAGAAATTTTTCCCAACTCTTTTGTGTTTTTCAAACCTCGCGATGTTGTTAGCGGTGATTTTTTCTGGGTACATACCGAAGGTAATTTACAATTTGTTGCTGCTGCAGATTGTACGGGTCACGGTGTTCCTGGAGCATTTATGTCGATAATTGGCAACACGCTATTAAACGAAATTGTTCGCGAAAAGAAAATATATCAACCTTCGCAAATTCTTAATATGCTAAACCAAGGCATTATTTCTGCCCTTCATCAAGACAAAAATTCACCTAACAGTCAAGATGATGGAATGGATATCGCTTTCTGCTCATTTAATACTTTAACTAAAAAGATTACCATAGCTACAACTAACCATATGGCTATAGTATGTAATAATTCTGGCATTCAAAAAATTAATTGCGATCTTTTTTCAATTGGTGGTTCATTCTCTGCCAGAGAAAATGTTGCTTATAAAGAAGTTGAAATCTCTGCTGATAATTCAACTCAACTATTTCTTTATTCTGATGGATTTCAGGATCAATTTGGTGGACCAAACAACACAAAACTTATGACAAAGCCTTTCGAAAATTTTTTAATTTCGATTAAAGACAAGCCAATTAATGAACAAATTAAAGAGGTTGAGCATAGATTTGCTTCATGGAAAGGAGAGTATAAACAAATTGACGATGTTCTTGTAATTGGATTAAAATTTTCGGATATTTAATGCCTTAATATTTACAATGATAAAATTTAGATTCATATTTATTTTTTTCATTCTTCTAGTAACCAATCAACAAAAAGTTATAGCGGTAGATATTGTTGATTCAGTAATTGAAACTTTTCCGAAAAATGCTTCTGATTCTGTAAGAGCTGCTTTTTACATAAATGCAGGAACAAGCTCTAAAGGGAATACGCCAAAAACAGCATTCGAGCTTGCCTTAAAAGCACTCCAAATAGGCGAATCGGCAAACTTGCCAACAGTAAGTATAGATGCCCAAAATCTAATTGGATCAATAAAAAATGATTTAGGAGAATATACATATGCTCTTGAGAGTCATGTAAAGGCACTTGAAAAATCTGAACTTATAAAAGATTACTACAGACTATCTGCTTCCCTTAATTATATTGGCACAGTTTATTTGTCGCAGGGCCTTCCAAATCAAGCTATAAATTATTTCGAGCAATCATTAAAAGTTGCAGAAGATAACCATACGAATAATCAGATTCTTAATAATCTTTATCGACTAGGAATTATATACGAGTCATTAGATAGTCTTCAAATTGCATATAAATTTTACAAACGAAGTCTTTTATTAGAAGAGGAATCCAAAAATAAAGAAGGTATTTTTTATAGTCTTCTCGGTATTGGTTCTGTAAGTGTTAAAAGAGAAAACTTTTATCAGGCATTTATAATTTATAACAGAGCATTAAAGATTGCCGAAGAACTTAATGTTTTAGCTTATGTTTCTCTTTGCTATTCTCACTTAGGAGATTTATTGCGAGAACAAAAAGAATACGTAAAAGCTCGAAATTATTATCTTAAAGCATTAAGTATTGCAGACTCTCTTGAGTTTAATAAAGATAGACGCGATTGTTACAAAAACTTAGCTATAACAAATGAAAATCTTCAGGTATATAATGATGCCTACTATTATTTAGGACGCTTTATTGAAATAAACGATACTTTATTTAATCAGGAAACCATTGCAAATAATTTACAAATGCAAATAAGAGTCGACTTACGAAATAAAGAAAAAGAAATTGAAGGATTAAAACAAAGAGACGAACAAGGAAAAACTATTAGAAACTTTTTAATTGCAGGATTTATTTTAATTACTGTTTTAGCTTTTTTACTTTTTTATTTAAACAGAGTTAAACAACATAGCAACAAATTACTAAAAGAACAAAATACAGAAATAGAACAACAAAAAGAAGAAATTAGCACCAACCTTGAACAGCTTGCTATAATAAACAATCAAATGTCGGCAAAAAACCAACAAATTACCGACAGTATAATTTATGCTAGTACAATACAGGAAACAATACTGCCACATGCCAATGTTTTTAAAAACTATTTTAAAGAGTCATTTGTTTTCTTTAAACCACGGGATATTGTTAGCGGCGATTTTTACTGGATAAATTATCGTAAAGGAAAAGTTTATATCGCCCTAGCCGATTGTACAGGACACGGTGTTGCAGGAGCATTTATGAGCATGATTGGATATACATTATTAAACGGCATTATTGAAGAAATATCCGACCCATCTCCTGCTGCAATTCTTGAAAAACTTAACGAAAAAATACTAGCTTCGCTTCACCAGCACGACACCCAGCATGATGACGGAATGGATGTTGCAATTTGCGCATATGATATAAAAAGCCACACCATTGAATTTGCAGGTGCAAATCAAAACATTGCAGTTGCTATAAATAATTCAGTAATAATTTACCAAGGTGATATCTTTTCAATTGGTGGAACTTTTGGTAACAAAGCAAATAATAGTTTCACTAATCATTATATTAATATTGATAATACCGCAACTGTTTATTTATATTCCGACGGCTATCAGGATCAATTTGGCGAAAGCGCAAATCAGAAATTTATGTCAACTCAATTTATTTCATTGCTTCAAAATATTTGTATGCTTACCATTTCAGAACAACACGAAACAATATCAAACACATTTATGAAATGGAAAGGTTCACAGAAACAAACTGATGATGTACTGGTAATAGGATTGAGATTTTAACTCTCAATAAAACTAAAATTCAAGTCGATTAATTTAGAAAATCTGGTTCCTGAAGAAAGCATATCAGAATCTTCTTTTTTATAATACCAGTTTATTGCTACCCTTTGTTTTTTTGCAATATTTTCAAGTATCAACAATATTTTTGCAATTTGTTTGGCAGAAGCAGTATTGAAATATTCCAAAGAAAAATTAAAAATTGTGATTTCTACCGGATCTGTAGCATATTGATTTAGCCACTCTAAAACAGGCTCATAAAAACCAATTGCATTCTCGGGAAGTGAACGTTCTGAAATTTGAAAAACTTTATTTATTGAATCGAGAACTACTTTTGGTGTATCCTCTTTAGATTCTATAATTAATGCCTCTAACATATTATTCCGTAGTTATTACGGTTTGTAACGAAAAGAATGTGAATTCATCAGTAACTTCAGAAAAAGTATAGGAGATAGGGTTTCCACTCTTAATCCGTAAATCAATAATTCCTAATCCGGCTTTTTTAGAACTGTCTATCTCAAAATCAAAAAGGCATTTGTTAAAATAATTATCAAGTTCGTCCTGAGTTAAAGAATTTACTTTTTCTAATTTTTCTTTTAACTCACCTGATTTATTTTTATCCACATAATTTCCGGTAGTTATTGTATAAAATCCTTTGTGTGAACCTAAAATAAAAATGCCAGGATTTCCTAATGCTTTTGATTCTGGAGCATATCCATGCTTAACAATATTCTGAAGCATTTCTACAACTATATAAAAAACTTTCTTTTTATGACTGATAGTTCCTGTCATCTGACCTTCCAAAGAACCCAATAACACCATTAAACTTTCCTGATTAAACGGTCCGTTAGAAACTAACAGAATATTTTCAGCATTAAGGGTATTGTGAATGCTAATTATGTTGTTCAGACTTTCCTCTTTATTTTCAAAATTTCCTTCCAAGCCTTCTAAGGATGGAATTGTATGCAAATAGAAAAATGACGAATCCTCTTTAACAGGTCTAAACTGATAAAGTAATTTATTTCCGGATTTTCTGGCCATATCAATTAATCCCAAACCAGCTCCGCCTTTTGCAGATAACGAACCATCTTCTAAAACCATTTTGTAATAGCTTTTCAATTCTTCCTTTTCTAAACTATTAATGGTTTCGATAAGATTTTTTATGTAATCGATATTGTCATTCATTACCATATTTCCGGTAGTAATGAAATATTTATCTTCCTGTTTTTGAATTACGAACAAACCATTGCTATCTGGCAAATCATTTTTTGCATCATCTTGATGGCGTGTAATATTTTGAAGACATTCTACCAAAATACTGTAAACGCGTTTTTTAATTTTAGAGGAGTGTTCTTCTTTTTCGAGCTTATTTTCTGTAAGTGCGAGAATGTTATCGGTAATTTCCTGCGTAAATCTTCCGCGATATACATATCCCAGATTATCCCTCTGCATGGCTTTAAACAAAGCCAAAACAAAATTCAGAAAATCAGCGTTTCCAGTGTGCATAGTTAATTTTGAACCAATAAAAATACTACTTTAATACAATTCTGCAAAAAACTTATGAAAATTGTGCAAATGTAATTTAATTATTTAATTCGTTACCATTTAATATACATATATTTAACCCTTAAAATTATTATTAAAATAATTTTTTCGTAATTATTTAACACCGTTTTGTCAATCTCAATTTAAACTTATATTTTTGATTTATGAAAACAACTATAGCTTCATTTTTAATTCTTTTAGCTCTATTAATTAGCGGAAACTCTTGTTCTGTAAGAAAATCAGCATCAATGCCAGCGCCTGCTCCATCTGTTAAAGCAGAATCTGCGCCAGACAAAAGCGAACCTGTACCAGGTGCCGAAATTTTAATTGAACAAGACAACAATAAACCTCTAAAATAAATTTGTATTTTTTATTCGTGTCGTAATGCGTTTATTGGATCTAAGCGCGAAGCTTTTATTGCTGGAATTAAGCCAGATACAAGTCCTACAATAAAGCAAAGTACTACTCCAAAAAATATCCAAACCCATGGAATTACAAATGGGCCATCTGTTAATAGCGATATTAAATTTCCAGCAATAATTCCAAATATAATTCCAAATACCCCTCCTAATTGTCCAATAAAAATAGCTTCGAAAAGAAATTGCTGCTTTATTACCGACGAATTTGCCCCTAACGCCTTTCTTGTTCCTATTTCTTTAGTTCTCTCTGTTACAGAGACTAACATTATATTCATTAATCCAATTGAGGCTCCTAATAAAGTTATTATTCCTATTAATGTAGCCGCAATTGTAACATAACTAATATTTTCCATCAGCATATTTGCCAAGCTATCACTTTTAGAAATTTCAAAATTATTCGACTCGTTAAGCTTTAATTTTCGTACCATTCTAAAAATTCCTTCGGCTTCGCTTATTGAAATATCAAGCAATGAAGACTTTAACGGAATTACATTTATGGTAAAACTCTGCCCACCTTCTGAAAAATTCTGACGGGCATTCATAAGTGGAATAAAACAAATTTTATCGCCCGCACCCCCCATGCTGGATCCTTTTGACTTTATTGTACCAACAACCTTATACCTACTTCCACCCAACATCATAAACCGCCCAACTGGATCTGCTTTGTTTCCAAAAAGATTATTAACAATCTCTTGCCCAATAACAATGGAATATGTTCCCTGCTGAACTTCTAAAGGAGAAAAATTTCTGCCTTTTTCAACTTCATAACCAGAAACCATGAAATAATTTTCGTCGATTCCAACAACTGCAATATTGGGATTTGTTTTTTTTGATAAATATTTTGCTGTTGCAATGCTTGAAGCCCTGGTGGAAATAGAAACTGTTGCAGGAAATGCATATCTGTGTTTGAAACTTATTGCTTCCCTGTAATCA
>CAIQJL010000130.1 GCA_903872185.1 uncultured Bacteroidota bacterium
CGAACAGAGTTTACTAAAAATTTCCAGCCCCTTTGATAATTTGTAAAAAATATTATGCACCTCAAAGGTGTATAAAGCATGACAGAATAGCTGGCTTTATGCACCTTTTGGTGGGATATGGTGCATATATAAAGGAGTTATCTGCAATTGTAGAATTCAGAGAGACGTTGGATGACAAGTAGACAAGACAACAAATATGAGATAGTTATGCGATAATAAATAAATTAGAATACAACTGAGCCAAAAACACCATGGAAATAAATGAAAATGATTTGGATTTATTAGGAGACAATTTGCTATTGTTACATAATATAGCTGTTAACTACACAAATACTGGAAAATTTGAAGAAGCAGAACTGTGTTTTTCTAAATGCATTAAATTAAAACCTGATTATGAAGACTTTTATATCAATCGAGCAAATATTAGAAACAACATGTTTCATTTTCAGGAGGCAATTGAAGATTGCACCAAAGCCATTGAAATAAATTCAAATTCTGCACCTGCTTATAATGGACGAGCAATCGTTAAAAGCAGAATGCAAGATTTTCAGGGAGCGATTGAAGATTTCACTAAAGCCATTGAAATAGATTCAAGTTTTGCTCCTGCTTTTATTAATAGGGCGGTCGCTAAAAACAACTCACAAAATTATTTGGGAGCGATTGAAGATTGCGACAAAGCCATTCAATTAAATCCAAAAGATGTAAATGCTCATGTTAATCGGGCAAAAGCTAAATTATACATAAATGATTTTTATGGTGCAATTGAAGATTGCAATGAAGCAATTAAAATAAATCCAAATCATTCTCAATCTCATGTCAATCGCGCAGCCGCTAAAATCGCCTTGGGTGTTGATTACGAGGGTACGATTGAAGATTGCAACGAAGCACTTAAAAAGTGTTTTTATGTTGCTGAAACGTATGCGGCAATCGGAAAAATCTTTAATCATTTAGGAGTAGAATTAGAAAAGGTTATCTGTTGCTATAGAATAGCAATTGAGCTTGATCCCAAAAATGCCGAATATCTTTTTCGGGTTGCTAATTATTACGCGGAATGGGAGGAGAGAAAGACTCTTAAAGATGACTTTTTTAATTTACTTGGGAAATTCTGTGATGATTGCAAAACATATTATGTTGATAAACTAGCATACGAGCAACGAGAAAAAATTGCAGCGGGATTTTACGGCAGGGCATTTACTCATTTAATGCCATATATGAGAACTGATTTAAAGGATGATATAGATGATTACACATTGTACTTATTTGTTGGACATGAAGATTTTATTTTAAGCCCATTGGAACAAAAAGCTTTCTTTTTTTCGGATGCACGCAGTTTTCCTGATAAGACAGATTGCCCTCTTATAAATCCGAAAAACCAAGCAAAGCGTGCCGTGAAAATATCTTATCAGCATGTTAGAATAAGGTGTTTATGTGATTGTGATAGAGATGGTCCGAACGGTATTGAAAAATGTTATTCCGTGTGGGATCGTCTCGCTAAGGGTCATCGTGGAATTGCCTATAGGTTAAAAATAGAAAAGAACTGGCTTGTAAATAACGCTATCTATACTAATAAAGTCACCTATACAGATGCATCAATAGATATTAAATGTGAATCGCCGGAACGGGTAATAGAAGATGGTTTATTCAAGAAGCATAACGAATATTTTGGTGAGCGAGAGTGGAGGATGATTAAGTTTGGTGAATTTAATGGGGAAGAAGGAATGTCAGTTTCGTTTGATTATGAGGGACAAATTGGTGTAAAAATTGAGGCAATATATCTTGGAATGAATACCCCTGAAGATGTGCAACAAAAAGTTATTGATAAAGCAAGAAAAGAAAATATTCAGTATTTCAATATGGTGCTGGGAGAAAATGGAACACTTAAATGTATTAAGACAATTTGAATTAAGGTAAGCATGAAACACGAAATACAACAGACTTCACACGATGCAATTCGTATAACTTAAAAATTGGTGCATTTACGAATGTTTTGTTGCAATAAAGACAGACAAGTGCTTCTTGAAACGAAAAGAAAAAACAAAAGCAGATAACACGGGCTTTCTGCAATGCGGCCTGGCTTCGTAGACAAGAAAGTTGTGGACAGAAACAGTATCGCTTTTAAGACAAGGCACTGAAGCCGCACAGCAGAAAGCCCGGGAACGTTATGCGCCATTCTAAAATATCAGAAAATAGAAAAGAAATGCTGGAAAATTTGTATATTTATAATTGACAATAAAACTGAATTGATATGTTTAAAACAATAGAAATTGACAGGAAAAACCTGACTGTAATGGGAGTGAA
>CAIQJL010000131.1 GCA_903872185.1 uncultured Bacteroidota bacterium
ATTAAATAAAGTCCTTTAGGTTGTGCAGACAAATCAAAATCAGATAATTTATTTTCAATTTTTTTCTGAATAATTAATTGACCTATAGAATTAAATATTTCAATTTTCCCTGCATTTTCTGAACAATTAACAACAAATTTTCCGTTTGTAGGATTAGGAAATACAGAAAAACTATTATTAATTTCATTTTTACTAATAACTGTAGAAGATTCAGTTGTGAATGACCATATTGTTGACCATGGTGAATAACTAGTTCCATTTCCAGCTCTTACTTTCCAATAATAAGTTGTAACTGGCAACAATGTTCCAGTAACATAATTCAAAGAAGTTGTAGTACTTGAAACAGGACTAGTAAATAATGAATTATCATCAATCTGGTATTCATATAAAGTAGCTAAATTAACTGATGACCATTGAAGTGAAGTACCAGCAACAGTAATATTAACTGAATTATTAACCGGACTTATAAGTAATGGGGCAGTAGTTAATTCGAAAATAGTAGTAAATGACCATGTTGATGACCAAGGAGAATAACCTGATCCATTTCCAGCTCTAACTCTCCAGTAATAAGTTGTTCCAGACAACAACGTGCCAGTAACATCAGTTAAGGAAGTAGTTGTATTAGAAAAAGGACTTGTAAAAGATGAATTATCATCAATCTGGTATTCATATAATGTTGCACTACTAACAGAAGACCACTGAATTGAAGTGCCAATTAAAGCAACATTTATTGTGTTATTTGATGGACTTATAAGTGCCGGTGCAGAAGTTAATTGATAAATTGTAGTAAATGACCAAGGTAAACTCCATGCTGATGTATCTGAAGCATGAAATGTACGAACTTGCCAATAATACTGAGTACCATATGAAAGATTTACTAAATTAGCTTGAGATGTTGCACCTAATGTAAATAAACTTGGATTTGAAAAATTAATGCTTGTACTATACCTATATTGATATCCATTTATTCCAAGGATTCCATTCCAGTCTATAGTTGGATTTAAACTAATTCCAACTGCATTATTTGCAGGTGTAACATGTGTGAGATATTCAATGGTTGTGAAATTCCAAACAGCTGACCATTGTGTTGTATCTGCAGCATGTCTTGTTCTTATTCTCCAATAATATTTTGTTCCAAACCTTAAATTCACAGTGTTTACTTGTGAAGTAGCACCTACAGAAGCATAATAATTTAAAGGAGAATTAAATGTAGCAACAGTATCAAATTGATAATCATAATTAGTAATTCCAAAAATTCCATTCCAATCTAGAAGTACATTAGGTTCTTGATTTACTGCACCATTAGTTGGAGTAATCAAAGTTAATTGATCTATTGTTGTGAAATTCCAAACGGAAGACCATTGTGTTGTATCTGCAGCATGTCTGGCTCTAGCTCTCCAATAATACTTTGTACCAAACCTTAGGTTTGCAGTATTTACTTGAGATGTGGCACCAACCGAAGCATAATAATTAAGTGGAGAATTAAATGTAGTAACAGTATCAAATTGATAATCATAATTGGTAATTCCAAAAAGTCCATTCCAATCTAAAAGTACATTTGGATCTTGATTTACTGCACCATTTGTTGGTGTTAATAGTAAAAATTGATTAACAGTTGTAAAACTCCAGATTGCTGACCATTGGGTGGTATCTGCAGCATGTCTTGTTCTTATTCTCCAATAATATTTTGTTCCAAACCTTAAATTTACTGTGTTTACTTGTGATACAGCACCAACAGAAGCGTAATAATTTAAAGGAGAATTAAATGTTGCAACAGTATCAAACTGGTAATCATAATTGGTAATTCCTAAAATTCCATTCCAATCTAAAAGTACGTTTGGATCTTGATTTATTGCACCATTTGTTGGTGTTAACAATGTTAATTGGTCTATTGTTGTGAAATTCCAAACTGCTGACCATTGTGTTGTATCTGCAGCATGTCTGGCTCTAGCTCTCCAATAATACTTTGTACCAAACCTTAGGTTTGCAGTATTTACTTGAGATGTGGCACCAACCGAAGCATAATAATTTAAAGGAGAATTAAATGTTGCAACAGTATCAAACTGGTAATCGTAATTGGTAATGCCTAAAATTCCGTTCCAATCTAAAAGAACATTTGGTTCTTGATTTATTGCACCATTTGCTGGCGTTAATAATAAAAATTGATTAATAGTTGTAAAACTCCAAATTGTTGACCATACAGAAGAGTCAATTGGAGCAGTTGTTTTTATTGCTCTTACCTGCCAGTAATAAGTAGTTCCGAAAAATAAATTTGATGTGCTAGCCTGGCTTATGGCTACATTTAAGATACTAGCACCAGATAAACTTGCATTTGTACTTAATTTATATTCATAAGCAGTTGCTCCTGTTATCCCAGACCAATCTAGAATAACATTTACATCATTATTTACAGAACCAGCCGCTGGAGAAGTTAAAGTTGGTGTACTGAGTATTGCAAATACTTGAGATAGATTGAGAATAAAAAAAATGGAAAAAATAAAATTTTTCATGTTTTGTTATTTGTTAAAATTAATATGATTAAAAATAAACTAACATCCTTAATTAAAAAGTTAAATGAGATTAGTAATATTTGTTGTAAAATTAATAAAAAATCAATTTGAAAATAAAAAGTAATAAA
>CAIQJL010000132.1 GCA_903872185.1 uncultured Bacteroidota bacterium
ATATTGTACTCTATATATTTTATTATTTAAATGTTAAAAAAATTTTCAATAATAATTCCAGTTTATAACGAAGAAAAAACCATCAATTTAATTCTAGATAAAATTCTTAGTGTTAATTTGTTAAATGGGATTAAAAAAGAATTAATCGTAGTTAATGATAGTTCAAAAGACGCAACATTACAAGTTTTAGAAGAATACTGTAAGACTCATAGTGATGAAGATATTCGGGTTTTTAATCATCCAATAAATAAAGGAAAAGGAGCGGCATTACACACTGGAATAAATCATGCCACGGGTGAATATTTAATTATTCAGGATGCGGATATGGAATACGACCCACGAGAATATAATGATTTATTAAAACCTATAGTTGAGGGCCATGCCGATGTGGTTTATGGTTCTCGTTTTTTAGGCGGTAATCCGCATAGGATACTTTATTATTGGCATAGCATAGGGAATGGGTTTCTAACAAGGTTTTCTAATATGTTTACAAATCTTAACCTAACCGATATGGAAACTTGTTACAAGCTTTTTAGAACAGATATAATTCAATCTCTTAAATTAAAAGAAAACCGTTTTGGTTTTGAGCCAGAAGTTACTGCAAAAATCGCAAAAATTAAAGGCATTAGAATTTACGAGGTTGGCATTTCATATTATGGCAGAACATACGCTGATGGTAAAAAAATTGGTTGGAAAGATGGATTTAGGGCAATTTATTGTATATTAAAATATAGTATACGTTAAGGAATATAACTAATAAAAATTTTCTTGAATATATCTAAAAATACTATAATCGGAATAATAACTATAATTGTTCTTTTAATATCAGGTTATTATTTTCATATAATTAATCTAATTGGATGGAAATTTGAGAATATCCCTGGTGATTACGGGGATGGTAGGTTTAATAATTACATTTTAGAGCATTCTTATTTGTTTTTTACCGGAAAAGTGGATTCTTTTTGGTCAGCAAATTTTATGTTTCCATTTAATAATGTTATCGCGATGTCTGATAATTTATTGGGCTCTGCACCTATTTACATTGCTTATAGAATAATAAATTTTGATAGAGAAACTTCTTATCAATTATGGTTTGTCTCTTTAACGCTATTAAATTTTATTACTGCAACATGGGTAATGTATAAAATTACAGGTAACCTTTCAATTGCGGCTATTGGAGGTTTTCTCTTTGCGTTTAACATTTCATTATTTGGACAGTATAATCATTTGCAGATGTTGCCAAGATTTATTATACCTATTGCAATATACTATGCTGTAAGATTTATTAAAACTAAAACTATTAAATATTATTCGTTTTTTTTAATGGCAATAGTTTATCAATTTTATTGTGGAATTTATTTAGGCTTTTTTTTACTTTTATCAATTTCGTTAATCTTATTAATAAGTTTTATTATCGAATTTAAATCTTACTATTTGTTTTTAAAAAACTATAAATCGGTTATTAAAATATTTTTAATAACAATATTTGCATTAATTTTATTATATATATTATTTAAACCTTATTATGATTGGTCTAAGCAAGTTGGTGATAGGCAATTTAGCGAAGTGGAAAATACAATTCCAACAATTCTTTCATATCTCTCCTCGGCATCTAATACTTTGTGTTGGCATAGTTTAGAAAACACCTTTCATTCATCTCAGATTTTGTGGGATCATTTATTATTCCCAGGTGGAATAGCAATTTTATCATTATTAATTTCTATTGTTTTTTTCAAAAAATTATATAATAGAGAAAATGTTTATTATTTGTTGGGCTTTTTGTTATTATTTATTTTTACTTTAACGATAAAAGATTTTTCTTTATTCAAATTAATATTTAAAATTCCTGGATTTAATTCATTACGTTCAATAGGAAGAATTATTAATTTAGAACTTTTCTTTTTTGCTTTTTTTACGGTCTTGCTATTAAATAATTTATATAAAAAAGTACGATTTAAAATATTTTTTTTAATTATTTCAATACTTTTAGTTTTAGCAGATCAGGCAATCGTTAGCAAATCTTCTTTAACATATAGTAAAGCTGAATCACAAAACAGAATAAATGAATTAATGAAACAAACAAAAAACATTAAAAATAAAACTTGTTTTGCCTATTGTCCAACAAATAAAACTGAGAAGATTTTTGTTTATAATATTGATGCAATGTTATTATCTCAAATAATAAAATTACCTTCAGTGAACGGTTATTCATCCACATGTCCAGGGAATATATGCGATTTTATAACAACTTTAGATACAGCTAGTTTATATCAATGGACTAATTTAAAAAGTATAAACAAAGAAGAAGTTTTGATTTTGCATTAATGATAATAATAAGTTAAAAATAATCTGTGCTTTTTGTAATTTTTAATTAAGTATAATGAAACAATTCATTCAAAAACATCAAGAAATATTACTTATTTGCTTAATAAGTCTTGTTGTTCGATTAATTATAATGCCTTTTACTCAAAGTAATGATGCTGATGCTACCAGCAGGGTATTTATTGCTAGAGAATTAATGGATAATTTTCGTTTAATAATGAGCGGACATTGGGCACCAATACATCATTATTTTAATGCATTAAGTCTCTTGGTTATAAATGATAATGTTTATGGTCCAAAGGTTTTAAATATTCTATTTGCGGTAGCTTCTTGTATTCCTTTATATTATTTTACTAAAAAAGAATTTAATAAGCAAGGAGCTTTATTTGTTGCTTTAATTTACAGTTTTAGCCCAGTTGTTTTTAAGAATAGTTTTTTGGCAATGGCAGAAGTTAGCTATGCTTTTTTTGTTCTATTGTCTATGTACTTTCTTTCTATGGGTATTCGTTCTCAAGAAAAAATAAAATATGCAATTTTTGCCGGTCTTTCAATTACTATAGCCGGAGGGGTAAGGTATGAAGCTTGGGAGCTTATGGCTTTGTTTTTTATTGTTTTATTGTTGTTTAAACAATGGAAAATGGTAATCCCGTTTGTTCTTTTTGCACTTATTTTTCCTGTTTATTGGATGATTGGAAACCAAATAGAACAAAAAGATTTTTTATATAGTTTTAATCATGCTAGATATTGGGCAGAAATGTTTTCTGGGTATAATGTTAATGTTACGGAAGCAGAACAAATTAAGCGTCTTGCTTTTTTCCCTACATCATGGATGTTAATGCTCACTCCTTTTATTTCCTTAATTTTAATATTTACATTATTAAAGAAAGCTTTTACAAAAAAAATTAATAGAGCTTTATTAATTTGGTTAATGCCTTTTATTGTGATAATGATAACTTATATCTATTCAGCATATAAAGGTACTTTATTTACTCAACATCGTTTTACAATTACATTGGTGTTGCTTTCTGTTCCATTTTTTGCTCTTTTCTTTGAAAATGAAAACAATATAAAAATTAAAAGAATAATTGTTTTTATTTTAATTGCTTCAATGGTTCCTCTTTCTTTTTATTGGCCTAAGATTTTGCCTTATAAACAAATAAACAAATATTCATATTCGTATTTTTGGGCTTTTGAAAATAGTTTAAATATTGAAAAGAATGATGCAATTCCTTTTATTCGAGATGAAGAAACTCAGGCGGTATTAAGTAGCATAAAATTTCAATTAAATCCTAAAAAAGGAATTATCTTAGACTTTATTGGATGGGATAAAACATATTATATAGCTCTTAATTCAAAGGCTTCATATAAAGATATTTTTATGGTTGATGGGACTACTCTGGAAATCTATAGAGATGTTCTAAGCAATTTTCTTAAAGTACATCCAGATGGATTAATTATGATCAAAGCTTTTTCTTCGCTTGACAATATTTGTCATTCTAAAGGAGCTTTATTAGAGATTGAAAATGTTCCCTATGGGCTTTATTTGGAAAAATGTCTTGATTTTAGTGATATTAAGCTGTTTAGGTATTCGGTTAAACAGAAGGATTGGATTGAAAAATATAAAACAGAAAATCCTAACGCAGAAGGAATAACAAAAACCATTAAAAATACTGCATACTGGGAAAATAGTATTAGAAGTAATGATAGTTGGTTAGAAGAGGTTGAAATAAAGGCAAAAAAGAGAAATATATCAAATGATGAAATGATAAAATTAGATGCACAATGGATGGTAGATGAGGAGTTGTTAAAATCTAAAAAAGATAGCATATAAAAGGAAATTCAATAAGAATTGAATTTCCTTAATTTCTCTGTTTTTTATTCTACACAAGAAATTTCAAAATCATCACAAACACCATAGGCTGGAGTTTTTTTAGTGCTCCAAACATACACTCGTAAAAAAGTTTCAGCGGGAATGTTTTTAGGAATATCAAGCGAAACTTCTACCTTTCCCCACTCGTTGGTATTTGAAATAGCATTACTAAATGCAATTCCAGTCCATCCAACAAATTGACCTTTTGAAACCAACTCAACTACTAATGAGATACTATCATTTTGATTAAAAAGTTTACCCCAAACAGATGCCTTTACAGATTTTGCTTTTTTAGTGGGGAAATCTTCAGAAGATAACGATAACCCAAAACTATAAGGCGTATAAGCATCAACTTTACACATGTAATTTCCAGAGTGCGATTCTCCTTTTATAATCGAAGGGTTTTGAGCCCAACCAACCATTTGATCGATATTATTTGTAATTATCAATGCATCATTTTTCTTATCAGAAGAACAAGAAAAAAACATGCATGTAAAAGTGATAAATAAAAGAAAATAAATTTTTTTCATACTATTAAATTAAAATGTAAAGAAGATTGTATTATAAATTTTAGGCGAAATTATTAAAAATTAAGGTAATATTAAATATGGTTTTTATTTATTTTTAAGAAAAGGACTGTATTTTTTAAATAAAAAATTAATTTTGTTTTTTAATTAGTATTTATCAATATGTACAATAAAGAAGATTCTAAAAACTATTTTAATAAATTATCTGAATCAAGAAGTAAGTGGAAAAAAAGAAATAGTTTCTATCATAAAATGTTAGAAAAATATTATAAATTTTTTATTCCTAAAAACAGTAAAGTACTTGAAATTGGTTGCGGAACAGGAGAATTGCTTAAACAAGTAGATCCTTCTTTTGGGGTAGGGATTGATTTTTCTGAAAAGATGGTTGATATTGCCAGACAAAACTTTCCAGAATATAAATTTGAAATAGATGATGCAGAAGATCTTAAGATTAGCGAGAAATTTGATTATATTATTGCTTCTGACTTATTAACTTCTTTATGGGATGTTCAGAAAACTTTTTCAGAATTAAAAAAGGTATGCCATAGAAAAACTAAAATTGTTATTTCAACTTATAATAGTTTCTGGGGACCTATTTTAAAATTTTCAGAGTTTCTAGGATTGAAATCAAAACAACCTATACAGAATTGGCTCTCGATTAACGACATTAAAAATTTATTAGAGATTGAAGGTTTTGAAATAGTTAAAAAAGAATATAGAATTCTTCTACCTATTTACATTCCGGTTATTGGTTTTATTTATAATAGATTATTGTCAAATATTCCTGTTATTAATAAATTATGTTTGGTTCGTTTTGTAATTGCAAGACCAGTTGAAGTTTCAACAAAAGAATACTCTGTTTCTGTATTAGTACCTGCGCGAAACGAAAGGGGAAATATTGAAAATGCAATTCTTAGAACTCCTAAGTTTGGAAAATCTATTGAATATATTTTTGTTGAAGGTAATTCGAATGATAATACCTGGGATGAGATTTTAAGAGTTAAAGAGAAATATAAAGATTTGAATATTGTTGCGCTTAAACAAACTGGCAAAGGAAAGGGTAATGCAGTTCGCGAAGGTTTTGATGTTGCTACTGGTGAAATGTTAATGATACTTGATGCAGATTTAACAACACCTCCAGAAGATTTACCTAAATTTTACAATGCTTTAGCAGAAAACAGAGGTGAATTTATTAATGGATGTCGTTTAGTGTACCCAATGGAAAAGCAGGCAATGCGTTTTTTAAATTTATTAGGCAATTTGTTTTTTGGTGCTTTTTTATCTTTTCTTTTAGGTCAAAGACTTAAAGATACCTTATGTGGCACTAAAGTTCTATTAAAGAAAGATTACGAAATAATTAAAAATAATAGAGCTTACTTTGGTGATTTTGATCCCTTTGGTGACTTTGATTTAATATTTGGTGCAGCTAAACAAAATCTTAAAATAGTTGAGATTATTGTTAGGTATAAGGATCGGCAGTATGGAAGCACTCAAATCAGTCGTTTTAAGCATGGAATGATCTTGTTAAGGATGAGTTTTTTTGCTGCTAAAAAGATAAAATTTATTTAAATGACCTTACCTGAAGAACAACATAATATTGAGATACATGAAAATTTAAAAAGTTGGAAAAAAAAACCAGTTTTACAAAAAATTTATTTGAGTTTTTATAACTCTATTGCATCATATGTAAATCAAGAAATAAAAGGCGAAATAGTTGAATTGGGAAGTGGTATTGGCAACCTTAAAATGGTGCTACCAAAAGTTATTTGTACTGATATTTTTAAGAATCCATGGATTGATCAAGTGGAGAATGCATACAGTTTAAGTTTTAAAGACGAAAGTGTTTCTAACTTAATATTATTTGACGTATTTCATCATTTAAAATATCCAGGAACTGCATTAAAGGAATTTCAACGAGCTTTAAATAAAAATGGAAGAGTTGTAATTTTTGAACCAGCATTAGGTTTGTTAGGGTACATAGCTTATGGATTGATTCACCATGAGCCAATAGCGAGGTTTAAAAAAATTCTTTGGTTTGTTAATAACAAATCTGATTTAGTTGATTCTGAATATTATGCTGCCCAAGGCAATGCTACAAGAATATTTTGCAGTTCAAAATATAAAGACTTGCTTTCTGATTGGAATATTATAAAAGTTAAAAAAATATCTTCTTTATCATATATCTTATCTGGAGGTTATAGCAAGAAACAATTATACCCTAATAAATTTTTGCCAGTGTTTATGTTTTTCGACAAAATGCTTAACATACTACCTATAATTTTTGCCACAAGATTAATTGTGGTAATTGAAAAAAAAGAAAACACTACAAGTTCTTAGAATTAAATATAAACATAGTTATATGAAGAGAGTAAATGTTTTGATTCTATTTATTTTACCGGCTTTATTGTTATTTTTGGCATTTACTTTAAAAAAAGAAATTGCATTCTATTTTTTAACCGGTGTTGATCCAGAGTATTGTTATTTATTTAATGGTTTAAATGTAGCCCACTTACAATTTCCATGGCATGTTGATCATCCAGGTTCTACTCTTCAACTTTTGTCTGCAATTGTTATAAGAATTGTTCATTTTTTTCATAATCAAGGCACACTTGATGAAGATGTTTTTAGAAACCCAGATTTATTTTTATTCTCGATTAATACAACTATATGCTTAATTCATACAAGTATACTATTTGTTATAGGATATATAGTATATAGAAATTCAAAAAACATATGGCTAAGTGTTTTTTTTCAACTTACTCCTTTTATGTCATATACCGTACTCTCGCTTCTTAACAGAGTAATAGTAGAACAACTTTTTATTTCTATTATTTTATGTTTAGCAATAGTTGTCTTTTTATTTATTAATAATCAAAAAAATAATGGCGAAAAAATATTAGATAAATATCTAATTCTTTTTGCTTTAATTGTAGGACTTGGAATTGCTACTAAAATAACTTTTGCTCCACTTGCTGTTATTCCTTTTATTCTATTACCTGGGATTAAGAAGAAAATGATATTTTCATTTTTAAGTTTATTTCTATTTGCAGTTTTTGCATTTTTCATTTTTAACCGTTGGGGATATTATACACATTGGGTTCGAAATTTATTCAGTCATAGCGGACAATATGGTAGTGGGCCTTCAAATATTATTGATTCAAGTTCTTTTATTATAAACATTAAATCGATTTTCTCAACAGATGTTTTTTTCCCAATTATTTTCATTGTGTTATTTATATCATGTTTATTTTATTTTATCCCTTTTTTAAAAGTAAAAAGAAAAAACGATTTGTATTTTAAAGGACTTTTGGGCGTTACCCTTGCGATGATCTTTATGATTATTATAGTTGCAAAGCAGTTTAAATATTTCTATTTGACACCAGCTCTCTTACTAATGATTTTAGGATTGTATTTTGTTATTATAATATATTCTAGGCCTTTTCCAATTTTAAAAAAGAAGATAATAATAATTCCTGCTCTAATTATTTTTGGTTTTTGTGGTTATTACTTTGAAGTAAAAAAAATATTCGATTATCATACCTCAAATGTTAACAGAAATACTCCTTATTTGCAGACTCTAAATATAATTCAAGAAAAAAACAGTAATATACCAGTTTTAATTCTTTCCAATTATTATGGTGCCCCCTACAAAGAATATAGCTTGTTTTTTGGTGATAGTTGGTGTGGCGAGAAAATGAAAAGTTGGTATAACGTAACTTTAATAAAACTTTATCCTACCATTTATTTTTATCACAATTGGAATAATCTTTTTAATTGGTGGGAGAATTCGTTTTCTTTTATTGATTTACTTAAGAAACATAAAAATATTATTCTGTATTCTGGCGATCCTGAATTAGAAAATTCTTTAGATTCAAAGTTGCATGGAATAAACAGACAATTAGACACTAAGTTTACAAAAACTTTTTTTAATGAAATTACAAGAGAAGTTATTTATGAGGTTTCTTATAATTCATTGTTAGCTGATACCAATAAAATATTTATTTGTAATGCTGAATTGCTGGATTCAACCAAAAATAATTTCGTAAATATTAATGAACAGTTTTTTAGTAATGGGAATACCCAATCAAATGAAAAAGCAAAATCTGGAGTAAGTTCTTCAAAACTCACAAAAGAATTACCTTACGGTATGACTTCTATTCTAAGCGAAGTTAAAACAGGTGAGCATTATATAATTAGTGTGTGGAGATATGATAATAAAAATGAAAATGCAGGAATTGTTGTTTCTGCTTTTGATTCAGAAATATTTTATAAATTTCAAAATATTTCTGAAAAAATTGATGGGGAATGGGCTAAAATACAGCTCGATATTGTTATTCCTGAAAACATGAATTACAAAGACATTAAAATATATTGTTGGAATAGATCGGCCGAGTTACCGGCTTATTTTGATGATTTATGTATAGAGAAAATAAATTAACCTAGATTGTATTTTAAAATACACCAGATTGCTATGAAACCGTCCTTCCAACTAATTTTTTTCCCATCTGCATAAGTACGTCCATAGTATGAAATGCCGACTTCGTAAATTCTTATATTTTTAACTCGAGCAATTTTTGCGGTAATTTCAGGTTCAAATCCGAATCTTTTTTCTTTTAATTTTATTGCTTGAATTAAGTCGGTTCTAAATAGTTTATAGCATGTTTCCATATCTGATAAATTCAGATTGGTAAACATATTAGACATATTAGTAAGCATTTTATTTCCTATACTATGCCAGAAGAATAAAATTCTATGCGGATTACCGCCTAAAAAACGAGAACCATAAACCACATCGGCATGACCCTCAACTATAGGTTTTAATAAATCATTATATTCTCTAGGATCGTATTCGTTATCGGCATCCTGAATTATAAGAAATTCTCCTGTTGCATGTTTAATTCCGGTGTGTAATGCTGCTCCTTTTCCTTTGTTAATTTCGTGATGAAATACTTTTATACAAATTTCTTTATGAGAATTACAATAGCTTTCAAGAGCTTCTTTTGTGCCATCTTTAGAGCAATCGTTAACTATAATAATTTCTTTCTGAATGTTATTAATTAAATTAACTGAAATAACTTTATCAAGAATTATTGAAATAGTTTTTTCTTCATTAAAAACAGGAATTATTATTGATAATTTAGTAATCATTACTTTATTATAAGTATTAAATAATTAACAAAGCTAATGTTTTTCTTAAAATGTTACGTGATTATATTTTTCGTATTTTAGCTACATTCTATCTTTAATTTTTTCAATCTAAAAATTAACCTATTTTTGCAATATAATATTAAAAAAGAATATGGCATCAACAGCAGATTTTAAAAATGGACTTTGTATAGTATATAATAATGATTTGTTCTCTATTGTTGAATTTCAACATGTGAAGCCTGGTAAGGGCGGGGCATTTGTAAGAACAAAACTTAAAAATCTTAAAACTGGAAAAGTGATTGAAAATACCTTCACTTCGGGAGTAAAAATTGATTTAGCAAATGTTGAGCGCAGAGCTTATCAATATCTATATAAAGATGATATGGGGTTTAATTTTATGCAAGCTGATACTTTTGAACAAATTAGTATTCAGGAAAACATGATAGAAACACCAGGGCTTTTAAAAGAAGGAACTCAAATTTATATTGCTTTTGATGCAGATACCGAAACGCCATTAACTTGTGAATTTCCTCCATTCATTGAAATGGAAGTTACTTATACAGAACATGGTTTAAAAGGGGATACCGCATCATCAACTGCACTTAAAAAAGCAACATTAGAAACGGGATTAGAAATAAAAGTTCCTTTATTTATTTCTGTAGGTGAAATTATTAAAGTAGATACACGTGATTTGAGTTACTCTGAAAGAGTTAGAAAATAAAATTCATATGAGGCTGCCCAGACCATATTCTATTAAAGAGATTGCAGATTTTCTGGGAGCAACTTTTAGCGGAGATGAAAATTATTTAGTTAATGGAGTAAACGAATTTCATCAAGTAGAAAAAGGCGACCTTACATTTATAGATAATGTAAAATATTTCGAACGAGTTTTATTTAGTTCGGCTTCAGTTATTATTATAAGTTCTAAACCTGAAGAAAGCCATGGAAAGAATTTTATAATTTCAGAAGATCCTTTTCGCGATTATAATAAATTTATAAAGCAATTTTCAACTTTTAAGCAAAGTGCACAATCAATTAGTTCTTCTGCTGAAATAGGAAAAGATACTATAATTCAACCCAATGTTTTTATTGGGGATAATGTTAAGATTGGCGAAAATTGTATTGTTCATTCTAATGTAAGCATTTATAATGATTGCGAGATAGGAAATAATGTGGTTATTCATTCAAATACAGTAATTGGTGCCGATGCTTTTTATTATAAAAGAAAACCGGAAGGCTTTGATAAACTAATTTCATGCGGTAAGGTTCTTATTAAAGATTTTGTAGAAATTGGCGCAAATTGTACTATTGATAGAGGAATTAGTGGCAATACAATTATAGGTGAAGGAACTAAATTAGACAATTTAATTCAAATTGCGCACGATGTTAATATAGGTAGAAATTGCTTGTTAGCATCACAGGTTGGTGTTGCAGGCAATGTTACTATTGAGGATGATGTTATACTTTGGGGGCAGGTAGGAATTCAAAAAGATATAACAATAGGAAAAGGTGCAGTAGTACTTGGGCAGTCCGGAGTACCAAAATCATTAGAGGGTGGAAAAACATATTTTGGCTCACCAGCTTCTGAGGCTCGTGAGAAGATGAAAGAAATTGCCTATATGAAGCAGATTCCTGTATTAATGAAAATTTTAACCGAAAAGTTATGAGCGAAAAGGCGTCACTTAAACGGTTACAGTTATCTAATTTCAAGCTAGAGGCCTTATTGGATATCTCTCAGGCAATAAATGAAAACCTTTCTACCGAAGGATTATTAAGACGATATGAAAAAATAATAAGAGAAGATCTTGGAATTGGTAAGGTAGTTTTGTTTAGTTATAACAATACATGGAAATGTATACTTTCTTCAGGCATAAGATATGAATTATATCAAGAAATTATTGTTGAGCATGATTTACTTCATTTTCGCGAGATAACAAATCTTACTACTATGGAGCATCAAAAACTTGCTTCATTTGATGTTGTGATTCCTGTTTTTCATAAAGCAATGCCATTGGCATATTTGTTATTAGGAGATATCGATGAGGAAAGAGATGGAATTAGTCCTGTAATAAAACATTTGCATTTTTTTCAAACGCTCACTAATATTATTATAGTTGCAATTGAAAATAAAAGACTCTATAACGAACATATTCATCAGGAAAGCATTCGTAAAGAAATGGAACTTGCAAGCAGAATGCAAACTAATTTAATTCCTAATCCTGATACTTTACCAAATAACGAATTTTTATATGTAGCGGCGTATTATCATCCTCATTTTGAAGTTGGCGGAGATTATTACGATTGTTTTAAGTTAAGTGATAATGAATATGGTTTTTGTATTGCTGATGTTTCGGGAAAGGGAATGTCTGCCGCACTTATTATGTCAAATTTTCAAGCAAGTTTACGTGCGCTTTTTACATCTCAAATTAGTATAAGTGACCTTGCTATAAGGCTTAATAGTATTGTTATGACAAATACTAATGGCGAAAAATATATTACAGTGTTTTTAGCGAAATATAATACTAACAACAGACAATTAAGTTACATTAATGCCGGTCATATTCCACCAGCATATTTATCTGAAAGTAAAGAGATCTTATATTTAAAAGATGGTTGTCCCGGTTTTGGAATGTTAAGTGAAATTCCAAAAATTAATGTTGGGTCTTTAAATATTACTTCAGGATCAAAGCTGTTGTTATGCACTGATGGTCTTGTAGAAATGGAAAATGAGAAAAATGTTGAATTTGGTTTTAGCGAAATAGAAAGATATATGGAGAGTGAAGAAAGTATGGATAGTACTATCTGGAAGATTATTCAACGCTTAAACATATACAAAGGACGCAAAGCGTTTTTTGACGATATTTCTATACTTGGAATAAAGTTTTTATAAAACAAGTTGTTTTAACAACCAATATATCTCGAAATTACTAGTCGTTGAATTTCAGAAGTTCCTTCGCCAATTTGCAATAATCTTTGATCGCGATAAAATCTTTCGATATCGTAGTCTTTCATTAGACCATATCCCCCATGTATTTGAACTGCTTCATCAGCTACAAATTTTGCAACTTCAGAACAATAAAGTTTTGACATTGCAGCTTCTTTTTCAAAAGGTTTATGGTTATCTTTTAACCAACAAGCTTTATACAAAAGATTTCTTGCTAGTTCAATTTTTAAAGCCATATCGGCTAATTTAAATGCTATTGCCTGTTGTTTGCAAATTGGTTTTCCAAACTGAACTCTTTCCTGAGCATATTTTAATGCCATTTCAAATGCTCCTTGTGCAAGACCTAAACCCATTGCTCCAATTGATAATCTGCCTAAATCGAGTGTGCTTAACATTATTTTAGAACCATCGCCTCGTTTACCCAAAATATTTGATTCAGGAACTTTACAATCATCAAAATATAATTCAGCAGTATTTGATGCTCTCCACATCATCTTATCGTGCATTGTTTTTGGAGTAAATCCAGGAGTGCCGTTTTCAACTATGATAGTTGTAAATTCTTTTTTGCCGTTTTCGTCATTTGAAACAGTCTGAATGGAGGAACCAAGTGATATTTCTGACGAAGCATTTGTAATAAATATTTTGGATCCATTAATAATCCAATCTCCATCAACAAGTTTGGCAGTGGTTTTTGAATTTCTAGAGTCTGATCCTGCTTCTGGTTCGGTTAATCCAAAACCCCAAAGAGTTTTTCCGCTACATAAACTTGGTAAATATTTTTTCTTTTGTTCTTCATTACCAAAATAGTAAATAGGGTTAAGTCCTAAAGAATTTCCTGCTGCAACAGTCGCTGCATGAGATCCGTCAACTCTTGCTAACTCTTCAACAGCAATTATATATGATAAGTAATCTAATCCTTGTCCACCGTATTCTTCAGATACAACCATACCAAATAAACCAATGTCTCCCATTTTATGAGTAAGCTCAATCGAAAATTGTTGTTTAGCATCTAATTCTTTTGCTAAAGGTTTTATTTCTCTTTCAGCAAAATCACGTACCGATTCTCTTATAAGTTTATGTTGTTCATTTAATAAAGGATGTTCCATAGCTAATTTAAATTATAATTTATTATTGTATAAAATTGCTAAATATTTTTGAACTATAAAAATATTGAATCATAAATAATGTTGTATAAAACATTAATCAATTTATGAAGAATAAAGTCATATTACTTGCTATTTAGATTTATTCTAATTAAATTTGCACTGTTTAAGAGGTTAGGTATATATTATGGAAAACGAACAAGATAAAATAATATCGGAAGTTACAGATAATGAGTATAAGTATGGCTTTTTCACAGAAATAGAATCCGATACAATTGCAAAAGGGTTAAGCGAGGAGGTTGTAAAAATAATTTCTTCCAGAAAAAATGAGCCTGAATTTATGCTAGAATGGCGATTAAAAGCATTTGAATATTGGAAAAAAATGAAAATGCCAGATTGGGCTCATTTAACTATTCCTGAAATAGATTATCAGGATATTATTTATTATTCTGCTCCAAAACAAAATGCTGAGCTAGCTTCAATTGATGATATAGATCCTGAGCTTAAAGCAACATTCGATAGATTGGGAATTCCTTTGGATGAACAAAAAAAACTTAGTGGAGTTGCCGTTGATGCTGTAATGGATAGCGCTTCTATAAAAACTACTTTTAAAGAAAATTTAGCTGATTTAGGAATTATATTTTGCTCAATGAGCGAAGCAGTTAGAGAGCACCCCGATTTGATTAAAAAATATTTAGGTTCAGTAGTGCCTTATACTGATAATTTTTTTGCAACATTAAATTGTGCGGTATTTAGTGATGGATCGTTTGTCTATATACCCAAAGGTGTTCGTTGCCCAATGGAACTTTCAACTTATTTCAGAATAAATGCTGAAAATACCGGACAGTTTGAACGTACTTTAATAATTGCCGATGAAGGTTCGTATGTAAGTTACCTTGAAGGATGCACCGCGCCAAAACGTGATAAAAA
>CAIQJL010000133.1 GCA_903872185.1 uncultured Bacteroidota bacterium
GACTCTTTCACCATTGGGAGTTGGTACTTCCATAATGTTTGCATACATTCGTGATTGAACAGGAAGAGCCGTATGAAGCGAGAGTTTCACGTACGGTTCTGTGAGAACGCAGAGGTGAGATTCCATTGCGTGACTCGACTACCAACTATAAGTGCAAACTGTTATCATCAAAAATATTGAGGCTAAAAATAAACAAAATTCCTATTTGACAATTTCGATTATTTAATTAATATTCATGACAATATAAAATATTGATGTCTAAATTTTCAAATAAAACAAAATTTTAGTAAATTTGTTCAAAATAATGATATGCAAAAGATTATTGAAGATAATTTAGATAAAATCAAGACATTATGCCAAATATATAATGTAAGATCCTTATTTGCCTTTGGTTCTGTATGTACTAATAAATTCAATGATCAAAGTGATATTGACTTATTAATTACTTTTAATTCCATGGACTTTGGCGACTACGCTGACACATACTTTAATCTTGCTGACAAATTCGAAGAACTTTTCAAACGTCCAGTTGACTTAATTACTGATAAATCATTATCAAACCCTTATTTTATTGACTCTTTAAATCAAACAAAAACTTTGATTTATGAATAACGAACTTAAAAAATTTCTTTTTGACATTCAAGTTTCTATTGAATCAATAGAGAATTTCCTAGGAGAAACTAGGGATTTCAATATTTACAAGTCAAATAAAATGCTAAGAAGGGCTATTGAAAGAGAATTTGAAATTATTGGCGAAGCATTAAATTCATTAGATAAATTAGACCCAAATATTGAGATTTCTAGCAAAAGGCAAATAATTGGAATGCGAAACAGAGTTATTCACGGTTATGACAAAATTGATGATGAAATAATTTGGGGAACAATTGTAAGACACATACCAGTTCTTAAATCTGAGATAGAAAATTTACTCAAATAAGTTTCCGATTTTTATCGTCACTTAAAATAGCATAATTTCTCGTTGACAAAAATTTGAATCGACGATAACAATACTTACAGTTGGTAACACCACCTACCAACAACGAAATCAGTAGATTTCGCTCAATATCAAATCATTGCATTGCCTTGGGTATAGGGTATCAAAAGGACTCTTAACATTAAGAAATGAACAATTAGCAACGTGTAAATAAATCATTGTAGTAGAAATATCACCATGACCTAATAATTCTTTTACTGTAACAATATTCACACCGTCTTCTAATAAGTGGGTTGCATAACTATGTCTTAAGCTATGTATACTCACTTTTTTATTTATTTGGGTTTTCCTCAAAGCTTGACGCATTATCCATGTTATACCATTTCTACTGTATGCGTTATTTTTATTATTTCCATAAAACAACCAGGTCTCTGGTTTATATTGTTTAATATATTTTTTCAGGCCATGTGCCATATAAACAGAAAGCGGTATTATACGATCTTTTTTGTATTTGCTTTGTCGTACATGTATTGTTTTACGTTCAAAATCAATATCTGAAATTTTTAGGTTTCTTACCTCTCTTGATCATAGACCAGCAGAATATACAAGAGCTAAAACTACACGATGTTTTAAATGTTTTGATGCAACAAAAAGTTTCTTTAATTCACTTCTGTTTAATATTACTGGTAAATGAAACTCTTCTTTTATAGAAGGAAGACTAATTGCTCGATCCTCTTTGCCTATGTGACGAAAATAATATCTTAAACCATAAACCATGTGCTTAAAATAACTTCGTGATGGACAATTTTGCTGCGATGCTAATGAATAGAGGTACTTATTAATTTGTTTATTTGTTATATAAATTGGAAGTTTTCCGAAATGAAGGCTGATTTTTGCAATTTGGTTTGAATAGTTTTTTAAAGTGTCGTCACTTTTGCCCTCAATAGTTATTTGTTGTTCCATAGCTTTATATACTTTCTGGAATCCATATATTTTACTAGTTGCTTTTTCAATTAAAGAGGGATTTTGTTTTTTTTCATAATTAAGA
>CAIQJL010000134.1 GCA_903872185.1 uncultured Bacteroidota bacterium
AGTTGGAGTACCAAAAAAACTAACAGTAGTTGTTGATTGCCACTGATATGAGGTAAATCCCGCTGGGGCATTTAACGTAATAGGAAAACCAGGACAAACAGCTAAATCAGGTCCTAAATTTGGGGTTGGTGCAAGATCTACAGAAACAGTGACATTATCCGTAGCGGTACAGGCACCGTTTGCAACAGTAACTGTATAAACAGTTGTTGAGGTTGGCGAAACGGTAGTAGAAACATTGGTGCCACCAGTACTCCACAGATATGACGTACCTCCACTTGCTGTCAATGTTTGTGAACTTGGCGAATATGTCCATCCTAGACCAAAAGCTCCGGGTGACTTACACGTTAGCTTATCTGGGCCAGCATTTGCAACTGGAACGCTACTAATTACAACACTATAATTTGAGTTTAAATTGTTTCCACACATATCTAAAATATCTTGCCCATGAATGGAATAAGTTCCTGGAGCTAAGCCAGGAGAAACATTTATTGTAATATGATTTGTTTTTCCATTATTGCAATAATCATTTGCAATAGTAAATGTATGACCAGCCAAAGTAAAATCTGATCCCTGAATAGTAGGACATTGAACAAATTCTGAGAAATAAATATCTAACGTCGTTGCAAATGTGCAGCTGTTTACATAAGCATTTGTTATAGTTGGCGGAACATTATCAGTAATAGCGACAGATGATGGTTCGTTTTGAAATTGAAGAACATAACCATCGTTTGAGCCTCCATAAAAATTTATACAAATGGCATATAAAACTCCCGCTGTAACTGTTGGTCTCGAGCACCATAAACCACCTGAAGAACCCAAAGAAGTTCCAGTTCCCGAAGAATTAGCACCTGTGGTACCATGAGTAGCTTCATAATTACAAAGAACTTGTGTTTTTGCGCCACACCCACCTGAAATATTCCATACTACAAAATCATAATCAGTACTTCCGCTTGGAGAAATACTAAAATCAAGAGGGCCTGTTGTTTGTGGAACAAAGGTATACCACACCGAACCACCACTTCCTGTTCCGCTATAACAATCGCCATTATCATCATTCACTGTGCCACAATCGGTATATTGATTCATTGAAACTGTAACCGTTTGATTTTGACAAAGAGGAATAGCAAAAGGACAATCGCTTTCACTCATTGATTTAATCCCCTTAGAAGAAGGATTAAAATCTTTTAAAACTCCTTTCCAGCCAGTTGCTGGACTATTAGTATTAGATGGAATATATTCTAGGGTAATTTCTTTTGCTTTTAAATTTGATATTTTATCATTTCTTACAAATATTCCAAAAAGTTCATCTTCGTTAGAATCTCCTTTATAAATTCTTAATTGTGAGCCAATAGGGATATCAAATTCAGTAAAATAAATTTCTATCCATTCTTTTTTAGCATGAAATGTAGTTATTGCATATTTATTTATAAGATTCCTGTTTTCTCCGCCATTATCGAAAAACTCACCACTTGTTACATAAACATCTCTAGTATTTCCAATATTAAATTGATTCTCTTTTACTAAAGACAATTCACTTTTTGCAACTGACTTTTCCTGCGCTATTACGCTTGCTATCTGCGCCATAGCAACAATCAATAAAATAACTTTAAAAAGGAAATTCATACTTCTTGTATTTTAAATAACCTAAACTATTTAGATTATAAGCGTTATCTAATTAAAAAAATTAAACTTTACTAAAAATAGAAGGGTGTCTAGATATTAAATAGAGTGCCAGCACCTTATTTTACTTCCCGTTTTAAAGTTTGCTAAAATTCGCTAGTAACAATTAATAGCTCTTTGTTTTCGGCAATCCAAAGTAATAAACTATTATTTCGAGGAGGCAACTGTAGTTTCTGACAAATTCTTGATCTATAATTTTCTATTGTTTTTTCAGAAAGAAATAATAATTCTGCGATTTCTTTTGATGTTTTATTCTGACTAACTAATTTTAGAGTTTTTAATTCTGCCTGAGATAAGTTTTTGAGCAACCCTCTCATACCTTTTTTTATTTTATCTTCCTGTATATAAGCGGCATAATGCTTGTCCAGGCCAGGCCCTATATATTTAATATCCTTCAAAACATTATCAATACATTCTATTATTTCCTTTGTTGCAAAATCTTTTAACAAATAACCTAATGCACCTAAATGAAATGCTTTTTTAAGCATTTCGCTATCCCTATACATTGTTAAAATTACAACCTTTGTTGACAACTTTTCTCTTAATACCTGATTACATAATTCTAACCCATCCATTTCAGGCATATTAATGTCCAAAATAGAAACTTCTGGCTTTTCGATTCTTATTTTCTCAAGAGCCTCCATGCCATTTTCGCATTCAATAATTATAACATCTTTAAAATTATCAGCCAGAATACTTTTTAACCCATTTCTAAAAATAGGGTGGTCATCAGCAATTAAGAGTTTCATGAGTTATTCATTTTTGAATTTAAGCATTAATTTAAATCCTTTTTCATTTTTATCATCTATTTCAACACTACCGTTTAATATTTTAGCTCTTTCTAGTATAGACAACAACCCTATCCCTTCATTTTTTCTTTTGTTTTTTATCCCAATTCCATTATCCAAATAAATAAATTCATATTCATCATTATACTTAATAATAGAGACTTTTAATCCTGTTGCTCCAGAATGCTTAATTGTATTATTAACACATTCTTGAATTATTCTATAAATATTCGTTTGACTATTAATTGACATTAAAAGTACTGATTCATCAATTTCATAACTACACTCCAACCCTTTAACCGATTGAAGATCCTGCATTAACGATGCAACAGATCTTATCAAGCCTATTTTTTCTAAACTTGAAGGGTAAAGGCTTCTAGAAATTTCTCTGGTTTGATTTATTACCCGGGCAATATCCTCTTCTATTTCTAATGGTGTTACGCTATTAATAACTTTTGATTTAATAACAGATAATGATTGCCCTATGTCATCATGTAAATCCATAGAAATTCTTTTTCGCTCTTCTTCAATATTTAAGATTAACAATTGGCTAAACTGTTCTTGTTTTTCTTTAATTTTTCGTAAATATCTATTATAAAAGTATATTAATAAAACAACTAATGTTATTAAAGCGGCACCTACGGCAAGCCATTTATTATTTTTTTCTTTTTGATTACTGATTTCAAGAAGAGTAGATTTTGTTTTTTCTTTTTCTAACTCAACTTCTTTTTGCTGTACCTTATAATTATACTGCAAATCCGCTATGACTTTATTATTTAAATTATTATTTAAACTATCTGTTAAGTCTTTAAAATAAACATAGCTTTCTAGGGCTTTTTCATACTCTTTTTTAATGTTTTTTATACGATATAACAAATAATAGATGCCTGATTTTGCTTCCATGTTATTTGTTTTATTATTTAAATCCATTGCCAAATAAAGAATGTTTTCTGCTTCTTTAATTTTATTAGTTTCAATTAGTATTGTAACCTTACCCATATATGCATGTGTAAGCTCATTCTGAAGGTTGTTTTTATCAAGTATTACTATGGCGGAATCATAATATCCTAAAGCAGTTTCATATTCTTTACTGCTTATTAGTGAACTTCCGATATTGGCATAAATATTAGATAGTTCTCGGGGTAAATTATTCCTTTTTGTATAAGCTATAACCTCATCAAACATTCCCTTTGCTTTATCAAATTTTTTATCAATAATATACGATAAACAAATATTCATTTTTAAATGATTTACAAGCCTTTTATTATTCTCCTTTTCGGCAAGTTTAAGACCTTCGTTAAAATCTATTAACGCATTTTCAGTCTGGCCAGAACTCAGCTTTATTAAACCTAAATTATTCCTAAATACTCCTGGGTAATATTCAAGTTTTTTTTCTTCAGATAATGTTAATCCTTCATAATATAATTCGGCTGCTGATTTTAAATCATTTTTAGATTCTTTAATTATTCCCAATAAGTTAAATAATTCCAGAATATTTTTATAATCATTTCCTAGCTTAGCAATAACTAACAGATCAACCAATAACTTCTCTGCTTTAATTTTATTTCCTTTTTCAAACTCTATATATGTCATTCTAATTTTAGAAAGATTAGCAAAGTGATTTGATTTTGCTAATTCAGCTTCTTTTCTGCTTAATTTAAAATATTCTATTGCCTTATCTAGTTTATGTATATAAAAATAATAACTTCCGTAATATATATGTACCTCCGCCTTTGTTATGTAATTCGGAGACTTAAAAATAGCTTCCTGCCCTTTGTTAAACATTAACGTGGAATCGAAATATGAGGCATCTTTTACTTGTAATAATAGTTGTTTTATATCAGCTCGTTGTTGTGAAAAACATATATTATAACAAAGCATTAAGAGAATAAAAATATTAACCTTTGCTTTCATCTTATATTTTGCTGAACTATAATAACATTATTGAACTTGCATTTATTTAAATGCAATAAGAATTAATCCGAAACAATATAAATATTAAATTTCAAACTAAACCTCCTTTTATTAAAATTTGCGAAAATATTTAAAAAAGACGAAAATAAATCATTGATTATTTTCAACGAATAACAGTCACGGCACCTGCTTTCACATGACTTATATTTTTAAAATCCTTAAACTTGGCTAACCAAGTATATGTTCCTACAGGAACTATATCGTGGTTTTTTGCTCTACCATCCCAAGCTTCGCTTTTTTCGGTATCGCTATAATATTTGTCTGTTGACCAAATAATTTCACCCCATCTATCATAAATTCCGAAAGAAAAATCTGTTTCGTTAATTCCATGCGCTAACGCAAAAAACACATCATTATTTCTGTCAAAATCAGGCGAAAATGCAGATGGAGCATAAAATGTCCATTCTTCTTTAATAACAACTGGATATTCAACAGTATCGTAACATCCCATATTTGAAACCGCAATTAGCTGAACTGGCCAAGAACCTGCATTAGGATATGTATGAGATGGATTTACAAAACTTGACGAATCACCATCTCCGAAAGACCATTCATAACCTACAGCATTAGTTGTTTGATTGATAAATTGGATTATTGGATGAATAATAGATGCAAATTCAGGGTTCCATTCAAATTGTGCATGTGGTTTTGGATATACCGTAATCCAATTATCATAATAATAAATAGACTGACAGCCATATTGGTTAATAACCGTAAGCGTTACATCAAACTGCCCAGACTCATGATATACATGAACAGGATAAGGAGATAAGGATAAATTTTCATTATCGCCAAAATCCCACAAATAAGAATAATTACCATTCTCATTTATACTATTAAAATTAACGGTAAAAGGCTGACATCCCGCACCATCATCATATGTTGCGCCCGATAAAGGAGAAGGTAAAACCTCTACATAAACAGAATTGAGAAAGGCCGTACCACAAGCATCAATAACACCAATTGAATAACCACCTGTATGATTTGGATAAGTGAAAATAGGTACAGATAAAGCACCGCCATTTTGATCGACAAAAGTATATGGAGGCATACCGCCAGAAACAACTGGTGTAATTAGTAAGCTTTCACCTAAACAAATACTGTCTGTGCTTTGTGTTAAGTTTAAACTTAATGGTTGAGGAATGCTCACATTAACCGAAGTCGAAGTTGTGCACCCATTACTATCTGTCGCAGTAACCGAATATGTAGTATTTGATGCTGGGTTTATTGGTATATTAATATTTGTAGAACCATTTGACCATTGATAACTATATGGAAAAGTTCCTCCAGTGGTAGAAATATTTAACATTGCAGATTGATTTGTACATATAGTAAAATCAGGATTTGTAGAAACATAGAATGGCGCAGGTTGTGTAAAAACTACTGCATTTGTATTAGTACAACCATTAACATCAGTAATTGTAACTAAATAATTGCCTGCAGAAACTCCAGATAAATCTTCTATTAATGCACCATTATTCCAAACAAATGTAAAAGGCATTGTTCCTCCGTTAACGGTTAAATTTACATTACCATTTACTTGTCCATTACACGACAAACCATTAACTGCTATTGTAGAACTTATTGTATTTGCCGTATAAATTACATTAACATTTGTTGTGTTTGTACATCCATTTAAAGGATTTGTAACTATTACAGAATAAGCCCCAGCTTGATTAACAGCGGCAACCGAACTTGACGCACCAGAAACTATCCCTGTACCATTCCAAAAATAACTCAATCCCGAAATCGTTGAATTAGCAACCAGGTTAATTTGTGTTGTGGTACAACTAATAATTGACGGGTTAGAAATAGACACATCCGGAACTGTATTATTTTGTAATACTATTATATTTCCCGAAGTAGTACAGCCACTCGTAGGATTTGTTACAACAACGGTATAGTTTCCTGGAATGTTTACAGTTCCGCTTGATGCATTATTAGGTGTTATTGATCCTGGACCTGTCCAAAACCAGGTTGCACCGGGTGTATTTGAATTTGCCGAAACTGCTGCTGTTGTTGACGTGCAATTTATCGTTGATGATGTGCCCATTGTTAAATTTGGTAATAATGCACTTGCAGTTACTGCTAAAGAGCCAGTGTTTGTACAACCATTGGCCTGATCGGTAACTGTAACTATATATGTTCCTGCTGAACTAACTGTTCCGCTTGAATTATTATTAGGACTTACCCCCGAGGACCACAACCACGAAACGCCAGTTATAGTTGAACTAGCAGAAACCGTTCCCATTGGTAAAGCACAAGTGAGCGTTGGGCTCACGCCCATGCTTATATTTGGTTGTGTAATATTTGAAGAAACTATAACACTTGTATTATTTGTACAGCCAGTTGTATTGTCAGTAACTGTTATGTTATAAGTTCCCGAATTTGTAACGCTTCCACTATTTGTATTTAACGGGCTAACCCCAGTTGACCATAACCAATTAATATTCGAACTAGTTGAGCTAGCAGAAACTATAGTAATAGCATTTAAACAGGTTATTGGCTGTGGAGAACCGGCCGAAATATTTGGCAATAAATTAACAATTACAGTTGCGTTTGCAGTACCCGAACATCCAACACCATTTGTAACTGTAACCGAATAATTTCCTGCTGTATTAACATTAATGGTTTGACTACTTGCATTTGTACTCCACAAATAAGTATTATAAGGTCCACCTGCATCAAGAATCGTTGATTGGCCCTGACAAATGTTTGCTATGCCAGTAATAGACGGGGTTAGGTTAGTATTTACGGTAATTATTGAAGTTGCGGATGAGGTGCAATTATTGGCATCGGTAACTGTAACATGATAAGTTGTTGTAATATTAGGTGCAACTACAACAGGATTAATTATTCCAAGACTATTATCCCAAACATATGATGTTCCTCCATTTGCCGTAAGTGTTGTTGACTGTCCCGAACAAATAGAGCTACTATTTACATTAGCAGTTGGCAACGAATTTATAACAATATTAATTGTTGTTGTAACTGCGCATTGATTTGGGTTTGGAGTAAAAGTATATGTTGTTGTTGCAATATTATTTATTGCCGGACTCCAGCTTCCTGTTATTCCATTTGTTGAAGTTGTTGGCAAAGCTGAAATTGATGCGCCAGAACAATATGGACCAACAGAAGTAAAAACAGGGGTTATTGAAGAACCAATAACAATGGTCATAGTTATTGTTGTTGCACATTGACTAACAGTTGGAGTAAAAGTATAAGTTGTAGTTGTGGTATTATTTATTACAGGACTCCAGCTTCCTATAATTCCGTTTGTAGATGTTGTTGGTAAGGCAGCAATTGTTGCACCTGTACAATATGGTCCAACAGCTACAAAATTAGGAATAGCAGATGAATTAATAACAACGTTCATTGTTGAAGTAGTCGCACATTGGCCCACGCTCGGAGTAAATGTATACGTTGTTGTTGATAAATTATTTATAGCCGGACCCCAACTTCCTGTTATTCCATTTGTTGAAGTTGTTGGTAAGGCAGATATTACTGCACCAGAACAAAATGGACCAACTGCAGAGAATATTGGGGTTATGATTGGGTTTATTGTAATGGTTAACGTAGTAAGGCTAGCACATTGACCTACATTTGGAGTAAATGTATAAGTAGTAGTTAATATATTATTTATTCCTGGACTCCAACTTCCCGTTATTCCATTTGTAGAAGTTATAGGTAAAGCAGATATTGCATCTCCGGAACAATAAGGACCTACAACAACAAACGTAGGAGTTATAGATGAATTTATCGCAACTATCATTGTTGTAACAGTAGCACATTGACCAGCATTTGGAGTAAATGTATAAGTTGTTACACCTGTCGTCGCCGTGCTAATCGTTGTCGGACTCCAGGTTCCATTTATTCCATTATTGGATGTTGTTGGCAATGTTCCCGATATTGATCCAACACAATAAGGCCCTAAAGCATTAAATGCTGGAACAACTGTAGGGGTTACAATTAAAGAAACATTTGCGGTACCACTACATCCGTTAGCCGTTCCTGTTAATGTATATGTCTGACTGGTACCGGGGTTTGCAGTTACACTACTACCCGTTGTTACAGAAAGCCCTGCTGATGGCGACCAAGTATAAGTTATTCCTGTACAACCAGAACTACAACTTGCGGCTAATGTAGAGGAACCCCCGGAACAAATAGTAGAAGGTAAAGCTGTTGCCGAAACTAAAGGTGATGAATTAATTATTATACTCATTGTTTGATTTACTGCACATTGACCAACATTTGGAGTAAAGGTATATGTAGTTGTACCTGCAGTAGTGGTACTTAAAGCTGGACTCCAAGTACCCATTATTCCATTTATTGAAGTTGTTGGCAATGCAGGGGCTAAAGCACCCTGACAATATGGACCCACAGAATTAAAAGTCGGGATTGTGCTTGTATTTGCAGTTACTGTTGTTGTCGCAATATATGTGCATCCTAGGGCATTTGTTGCGGTTACAGTGTACGTTGTTGTACCTAAAACCGCAGGTGTTACTGTTGTTGTATTTGATGCTCCACTGCTACCCGAACTCCAAGCATAATTTGTAAAACCTGCTGTTGCGGTTAATGTTGACGATGCACCTAAACATAATACCGCCGGACTAGGCGTTAAGGTTAATGTTGGAGGAATTATATAGTTGATATTAGATATAAAAATATATTGATATTGGCTTATCCCGTATCTTGGTGGAGAACCTACCGGAATTGGAATGTGTGTTGGAGGATCCTGACTTCCATAAACTACTGTTACAGTTTTAATTTTTGCACAACCGGTACCAATAGTAATTTGTTGATTAGCGCATTGAGCAGTAATTAAATTTGCCACCAATATTCTATCTGTTCCTGAAACTACATTATCAACACTTCCTGACGTGGTGGCTGATGGTAAAACAGCAACGCCTATATCATCTGTTGCTCTTATTGTAACTTTATCCTGGTAATATGCATAGTTACTTGTTCCATCGTTATAATATGTTTCTGTCAAATCATAAAGATTGAAGGTTACTGGCGCCTGAACTGGTACTATAAATGTAAAAGTTACTGTTGTTGTATTATTCCATGCCCCTGTACCAGAAGAATTACCTGCTCCGCTCATTTCTAAACGTAATCCTGTTGAACTTCCACATCCAGCTGCAACATCACCTGTTGTTGAACTAATATGACTTGCTGTTGCAACTGTTGAACCTTGCCAACATTTAGTCCCGGTACCACCAGTTGCTACAGCAACAACGCAATTTCCTCCAATAGTAGTACTTGCAGCATCTCTGGCAATCCCAACTAAGCTATATGTTTGAGCATTTAATTTACTTATTATAAATAAACAAAAAAGCAAACACAATATTCTGTTTATTGTTAATTTCATTATTCTAGCGATTAAAGAAACTTTACTTTAATTTTGTTTATTTAAAAGACAATTATATTCAATAAACTCTAATAAAAATAGAGAGCCAGCCCCTGCATTTTACTAAAACGACAATATTATCAACCATTTAACAAAGAGTTTCAAGATCTTTATTAAAAAGGTGCCACCCCTCTTGTATTCATATAAATATTATAGTGACTTTGTAGCTGTTCTTATAAATTTATTTGATTTAAAAAGTAAGGGTTATTTGATTTGAAATTTCATTTTGGTTTATGAAATTTTATTGAAGTGCTATTAAATATCAAGACTCTATTAAGCGCTTCAAAATCTATTTGGTGAGAAAAACCGGCTTTTGCCGGTTTTTCCTTTTTAATTATACGAGATTTCCAACAATACCAAATTTTTACATATTCATTGTATCTTTGCATTAATGAAACTCTCATTTGATATTATAGTTGTTGGGGCTGGACATGCCGGTTGTGAAGCGGCAGCAGCGGCAGCAAATCTTGGTTCTAAAACTTTGCTCATTACTCACGACATGACTAAAATGGCCCAAATGTCATGTAATCCTGCAATGGGAGGAATCGCAAAAGGGCAAATAGTTAGAGAAATTGATGCTCTTGGCGGAAAAGCAGGAATTATTACTGATAAAACAACTATTCAATTCAGAATGTTAAATCGCTCAAAAGGTCCAGCAATGTGGAGCCCAAGAGCACAATGCGATAAAACGCTATTTACTTTTGAATGGCGAAAAGAACTTGAATCAATTTTAAATTTAAGTTTCTGGCAAGATGACGTTATTGAATTAATTATTAAAAACAAAAAAGTTTGTGGTGTAAAAACCCGAATGGGAGTTGAATTTTATTCCCAAGCTGTAGTTCTTACAAATGGAACTTTTTTAAACGGCTTAATTCATATAGGAAAAGAAAGCGTTTCGGGCGGTAGAATTTCTGAACCCGCTTCGTTTGGATTAACTCCACAATTAGTTGAATTAGGTTTTTCTGTTGGAAGAATGAAGACAGGAACTCCTGCAAGACTTGATGGAAGAACAATAGATTTTAATAAATTAATAGAACAAAAAGGTGACGAAATTGCAGGAAAATTCAGTTACCTACCGACCATAAAATCAAACTTAACACAACGTAGTTGTTTTATCGCCCATACAAGTAAAGACGTCCATAATATACTTGAAACTGGTTTTACCGAATCACCAATGTTCAATGGAACAATTCAAAGTACAGGCCCAAGATATTGCCCAAGTATAGAAACAAAACTTATTACGTTTAGCAATAAAAACAGTCATCAACTTTTTATAGAACCAGAGGGTGAACAAACAGAAGAATATTACATAAATGGTTTTTCAAGTAGTCTTCCTTGGGAGGTACAATATGAAGCTTTACAAAAAATAGAAGGACTAGAAAATGTTAAAATATTCCGTCCTGGTTACGCAATAGAATACGATTATTTTGACCCAACACAATTACTCCCAACTTTGGAAACAAAGCTAATTGAAAACTTGTTTTTTGCAGGACAAATTAATGGAACTACAGGATACGAAGAAGCCGGAGCTCAGGGTTTAATGGCAGCAATTAATGCACACCAAAAAATCAATAATGCTTCTTCAATAGTACTAAATAGAAACGAGGCGTATATAGGTGTTTTAATCGACGATTTAGTAACAAAAGGCGTTGACGAACCATATAGAATGTTTACCTCAAGAGCAGAATATAGAATCCTTCTTCGTCAGGATAATGCTGATTCCAGGTTAACAAAAATAGGTTTCGATTTAGGTTTGGCAACAAAAGAAAGATTAGAAATATTACAAAACAAAATCGAATTTACAAATGTAATTTCTACATTTTTAAAAGATTATTCTGTAGATCCTACTAAAATAAATACCATGTTAGAATTAGCCGGGACTTCCATAATTAATCAAAAAACTAAGGCAGTAGATCTTCTTGGAAGACCACAAATAAACTTAATTGATTTATTAAAAAATATCCCTGAATTTAGCAAAATTGAAAATGAAATACCAGCCGAATTAAAATCTGAAATATTAGAAAGCTGCGAAATAGGAATCAAATATAAAGGCTATATTGAAAGAGAAAAACAGCTCGCAAATAAACTTTTAAAATTCGAAGAGCTTTCTATTCCGGCTAATTTTGAATACGAAAAACTTTCATCATTATCTACGGAAGCTAAGCAAAAATTAGGCAAAATTCAGCCAAAAACGATTGGACAAGCATTAAGAATTCCTGGAGTTTCTCCCTCGGATATAAATATACTTTTAGTTTTTATTGGCAGATAATTTTAATGAGTTTCACGTGAAACCAAAAATATATGAATGTAATTAAAGGAAATATTGTTGATGTTGTAAACAAAGAAATTTACAAAGGAGAGATCTTTTTTACAAATGTAATTGAAAAAATAATTCGTAAAAATGTTGATGAAAATCAATATATTTTACCGGGCTTTGTAAATGCTCATGTTCATATTGAAAGCAGTATGCTCTCTCCTTTTGAATTCTCAAAACAAGTAGTAAAACATGGAACAGTTGCGGTAGTTACCGACCCTCACGAAATAGCAAATGTATTAGGAATTGAAGGCGTAAACTACATGATTGAAAATGCTAAAAAAGGTCCTGTTAAAGTATTTTTTGGAGCTCCTTCATGCGTTCCTTCAACAACATTTGAAAGCTCTGGTTCTGTAATTAATTCAAAAGATATTGACGAACTTTTATCAAGAAATGAGATTTTTTTTCTTAGTGAAATGATGAATTTTCCAGGAGTAATTTTTGGAAATAAAGAAGTACACGCCAAATTAAATGCAGCAAAAAAATACAATAAACCAGTAGATGGTCATGCCCCTGGTTTAAGTAAAATTGACATACAAAAATATATTTATAGCGGAATTTCTACCGACCACGAATGCTTCAATATTCAAGAAGCTTTGGATAAAATTAGCTTTGGGATGAAGGTTCAAATTAGAGAAGGAAGTGCTGCTAAAAATTTCGAAGCCCTTTTCCCTTTAATAGAATCTCACCCTGAAATGATAATGCTTTGCACCGACGATTCCCATCCTGATGATTTATTAAAAGGGCATATAAATCTTCTTGCAAAAAGAGCATTTGAAAAAAACATGGATTATTTTAATGTACTTAGAACTTGTTCATATAATCCGATTAAACATTACAATTTACCTGTGGGACTTTTACAAAAAGGAGACGCCGCAGATTTCATAATTTGCAGTGATAAATATGCATCAAATATTTCATCGGTATATATTAATGGGATAGAAAAACTGTCTGAAAATTATAACCATTTTTCTTCTATTTCTCCAAATAATTTTAACGCAACTTCTATTTCTGAAAAAGATATTTCCTTCAAAAATATTGGAAAATATTGCAATGTGATTTCTGTTATTGATGGAGAACTTATTACTCAAAAAGAGAAATTAAATTACTCAGAAGTTTTTAATAGTGATAACACATTTAAATTTGGATTCAATAAAATAGTTGTTATAAATCGTTACGAAAAAAACGCTACTCCTGTAATTGGAATAGTAAAAAACTTCAACATAAAAAATGGAGCTATTGCAAGTACAATTGCTCATGATAGTCATAATATAATTTCGATTGGCGATTCCGATTTTGAAATTGCAAAAGCAATAAATTTGGTGATAGAATCAAAAGGTGGTATTTCTGCTTGCAATAAAATTCAATCCGAATTATTGCCTCTGGAAATTGCAGGAATTATGACTTCAAAAAATGTTGAATGGGTGGCTGAAAAATATAAATCAATTTCTGATTTTGCAAAAAAAGAACTTGGCACAAATTTAAATGCTCCATTTATGACAATG
>CAIQJL010000135.1 GCA_903872185.1 uncultured Bacteroidota bacterium
ATTTTAATTAATAATAATAATAAAGAGTTAATATTAAAAAATAGAAAATAAATGAGGTTGTATTCTTTTACAAGTTAATTTTGTTTTTTTAATAAAGTACAGTTATGAACGATTTAGAAGAAAAAGGATATCTTGATATAAAATTTGATTCAAATATTGATTTTATAAAAGAAATAAATGAATTAAAGAAACAAAAAAATGCAATTATTTTAGCTCATTATTATCAAACAGGAGATATTCAGGATATTGCAGATTTTATAGGCGATAGTCTTCAATTATCTCAAAAAGCTGCTGATAATAATGCCGATATTATTTTATTTGCCGGAGTTCATTTTATGGCAGAAACTGCAAAAATGCTTTCTCCACAAAAAAAGGTTTTAATTCCCGACTTAAAAGCAGGTTGTTCATTAGCTGATTCAATTAAAGCCGAAGATTTTATAAAATTTAAAGCTAATTATCCAGATCATGTAGTAGTATCATATGTTAATACAACTGCCGAAATAAAAGCACTTTCAGATGTAGTTTGTACCTCATCAAATGCAATAAAAATTGTAGAAAGTTTTTCAAAAGATCAGAAAATAATATTTACTCCTGATAAAAATCTTGGTAATTATATAAATAGTAAGACCGGAAGAAATATGGTAATTTGGGATGGCGCCTGTCATGTTCACGAACAATTTTCTTTAGAAAAAATATTAGAATTAAAGAAACAAAATTCAGATGCTAAAATTATTGCCCACCCAGAATGTAAAAAACCAATATTAATAATTTCAGATTTTATTGGCTCTACTGCAGCATTATTAGATTTTGTTTCTAAAGATAATGCTACAAAATTTATTGTAGCAACAGAATCTGGAATAATACATCAAATGCAGAAAAATTGTCCCGATAAGGTTTTTATTCCTGCTCCACCTATAGATTCTACATGTGGTTGTAATGATTGTAATTTTATGAAATTAAATACTTTAAAAAAGATTTATATAGCTTTAAAATTTGAACAACCAGAAATACTTTTATCTGATGAAATAATTAATAAAGCAGTAATTCCAATTCGTAGAATGCTTAAAATTTCTGGTAAATAGATTATATTTAGTTTAAACCAAGAATTACAAAGCTTTAAAACAATCATTATCTTTGTAAAAAAATAAACCTTTAATGGTTAAAAAAATAACCATACTTTTTTTATTTATTTGTTTATTAAATTCGTTTGGTTTTTCGCAACCAAATGATATTAATCCAAATGGCTATAATAAATTTTATTATAGTACAGGAAAAATTTCCAGCGAAGGAAATATGTTAAATGGAAAACCTGATGGTTTTTGGAAAACTTATTATGTAGATGGTGTATTGAAATCTATTGGAAATAGATTAAATTTTGAATTAGATAGTACCTGGTTATTTTTTAATGAAAAAAGCGATACTACTCAAAAAATTGATTATAAAAACGGTAAAAAGAATGGCTATTTATCAACATTTGAATATAATAAAAAGGATAGCGGTATAGTTTCAAAAGAACTTTATTTAAACGATGTTAAGCAAGGTATTTCATTTTATTATGATAATGGATATTTATATAAATCAATAATATATAAAGCCGGAAAGAAAAATGGACTTTCTAAAGAATTTGATAAAAAGGGAAGAATTATAGCCATTACAGAATATAATAATGATTACATTATAAATCGCGAAAGAATAAATTATTTAGATAAAGCCGGATTAAAGCAGGGAACATGGAAATCTTTTCATCCTAACGATAGAATTTTTATTGAGTCGAACTTCCTTAATGATACTTTAAATGGTTATTATAAGGAATTTGATATGGCTGGAAAATTATTAAAACTCGAAAAATATTTTTATGGTAAATTATTATCAGATAGTTTAATTTCAGAAGCAAATCCAATTAAATGGGTTGAAGACTTTTATGAAAATGGTAAATTAAAATTTCGTGGTGGTTATAAAAATGGTTTACCTATTGGAATTCAAAAAGAATATCCGTCTGATGGAGCAGTAATTATTGCAAAAGAATATGACGAAAATGGCGTTTTTATTGGTGATGGAACAGTTGATGAAAATGATAAAAAACAAGGCATCTGGAAATATTATTACGAAAGTGGTGAAGTTAAATCAAAAGGTGCTTTTAAAGATAATTTAAAAACCGGTGAATGGATATTTTATTACGAAGATGGAAAGATAGAACAACGTGGAAAATATAATAACGATAAACCTACAGGCTTATGGACCTGGTTTTACACAAATGGAAATAAATGGCGTGAAGAAAATCTTGTTAAAGGTATTGAAGAAGGAATGATAACAGAATACAATAAAGATGGGATAGAAATTTTAAAAGGTGAATATATTGATGGTGAACGTAATGGAATATGGAACTTTAATAATGGTGATAATAAAGAAGAAGGAGCATATCAGGATGGTTTACAAAATGGAATATGGAAAGCTTGGTTTTCTAACGGAAAGTTAAATTATCAGGTAAATTATATACAAGGTGTTCCCGATGGAAAATATAAATTATATTACGAAAATGGTAATATACGCGAAGAAGGAATTTACTCGATGGGAAGCAAAGAAAAAAATTGGAATAAATATGATTTCGAAGGAAACCTATATTTAACAATTACCTACAAAAACGATAAGGAATTTAAACTTAACGGAGTTAAAATTAAATTACCAAAGGGTTCAACCGAAAAATAAAAATAAAGTGAGAGTATTATTTTTTGTCACAATTTTTATTTTTCTATTTCAAATATTAGCAAAAGCGCAGTTGGTTGATTCTATTAGCGAAGCAGTTAAATTTAAACCCAAACTTTCTATTCGATTAGATAATCGCTATTCATTTACAGCTACAACACCATCAACAATACTTGCTTTTAAAATTGGTGCAGAATTTAACGAAAAATTTAAAGTTGGTGGTGGGTATAATTTACTAAATTCTAAATTAACAAAACCTGTTTATTTACTGGCTGATGGAAGGGATACTACTGTAATCTCAAATTTAAAAATGAGTTACATGAGTTATTATATAGAATATGTTTTTTTTAAAAATAAAAGATGGGAATTTAGCATTCCAATTCAAATTGGAATAGGAAATACTCATTATGAATATCATATCGATAAATTTAAATTCAGAAATAACTGGAGCATGATAGTTAACTATGAAGCAAATATTTCTGGCCAATATAAGATAATAAAATGGGTTGGAATAGGAGCTGGTATTGGTTATCAACTTATGCTTAAGGATAATCCGGCAATTAAAGAAAATTTTAATACTCCTATTTATGTTATTAAGTTAAAAGTATTTTTGGGAGAAATTTATAGATCTGTTTTTCCGAAGAAGAAAAAATAGAAAAGAATTTAAACACAGGGACATTAAAGCACAGAGGTAAAAATGAGACGCGGATTTACACCGATAAACGCCGATAAAGAAATATTGTCTTGTAAACTTTGTTAAAACTACACCTTTCTCACTCTCCACCTTTACTAAATGCAACCCAAACTCCCTTCGTCATTCTGAATTTATTTCAGAATCTCCTCAATAAACAAACATATGAGTTTGGGTTATGGTAGACCCTGCCCTTCGTCAGGCTCAGGACAAGTTCAGGGTGACGTTTTTTAATGCCTTTGTTGGAGTTATCCTCCAACAAAAAATTATTCCTTCGTAAACTTTGTTAATACTACATCACCCCCACCCTCAACCTTTACCAAATACAATCCTTTTGCAAGTTTTTCTGTATTAAAAACAATTTCGCTTTCGGTTGTTTTAGTTTGCATTATTATTTTACCTGTAATATCTACAATACTTATAGTTGTATTTACATTTGGCACATTGTTAAACTTAACATTAAGCTGGTTAACACACGGGTTTGGGTATATTGTTACATCATCTTTCTTTACATTTTGTTCCTTTACTCCCAACCAATTCTCACAATAAAGCGAATCCGGGCTAACGCATACATCATCTAAGTAATAATATGCATAATTATTATTTGTAGCCGCTAAATTTAAAGTATCAGTATGGGCATCATCAAAAAAATTACCAATCATTATATAAGAATATGCCGAATCGGCTATAAAAGAACCACTAATTCTAGTCCATTTAGCAGTATCGGTAATTATTGTATTTGTATAAAAATGCGCTGTGTTATTAATTGGAGCAGGATTAAAATAAGAATATGGCACAGTTGAAAATTTAATTCCCATTTTATTTGATGCTATGGTTGTTCCATAAACAGACCCTCCCGAAAGATTTACATAAAATGAGAAATAGTATTTTTGGCCAATAACAAATGGGGTTATCAATTGCGTGCCTACGAATTCTCTATTATCTATATCTGAAGCAAAATAAGTTGCTATTCCAACAAATGCATTACCAGAGTGTGGATTTTGATAACCAAAAATACAATTTGGTGGATAATAACCTAAAGTACTTGAACAGGTATTATAATAATCTGGTGATTCTCTAAAAATATACCAATTATTGCAATATGATAATTGATCAACATAATTGGGGCAACTTACAAACTGCTCAAAATTAGAATTTGTCACAAGATTTTGACCAATTCCATTAAAATAAAACAAAATAAAATAAAATAAAATAACGATTATTTTCATAATATTTAAAATAAAAAGGTAGGTCTAATTAATTAGACCTACCAAATGTAAGAGATTATTTTACAAGTATAAGTTTACTATTATAAATATTATTTATAGTAGTAACCGAAATAAAATATGTGCTTGCAGGTAAGAATGATAAATCGGTATTAGTTTCGAATATGTCATTACCAAAATTCTTATTTAAAACTATTCTTCCTGTTAAGTCGCTAACAATAATATTAGTAATACCTTCTTTTGCAACAGATGCAATAGTAAAGTTACCATTGGATGGATTAGGATAAACAATTACATTAGAATTATCCGCCTTGCTTAAAGAATCTTTAAAATACTCTAAGGATTTATAATCTGCCATACCATTATCTTGGAATCTTGCAACATAAGCATCTTTACCAAATGCTGATACTATTGTTTTACCCAACACGCCTGTTAAAATAAAATTACCACTAAACGTGCCACCTAAATAATATACAGAATTTGTAGCATCATAAGCAAGAGCATTACCATTTGAGGTGCCCGAACCTGTAGCAACCCCAGACATCCAGCCAGTTGTTGAAATCGGAGTGAGTACATTATCTGTTTTATAAACAAAATGATCAGTAGTACCTCCATTTAAATTAGCGGGTAGTGATAATCCAACTAATCCTATCCTAAAATTATCCTGATCAAAAGTTCCTGAAGTTAGAATATTAGTACCATCTGTTACAATTTTAGTTGCTTCGCATACGCTAATTGGGTTTGTGTTATTAGATAACCTAACATTATTAGCATTCCATGCAATACTGGTGACAGGTGCAGGGTAATAAATAACTGCTGCTTTTTTATCTGTTTGAGTGTAGCTTGATTTTTTGTAACCACACAAATAAAGCTGATTGCCAATATTTTCCATATCGTTAATGTTATAAAAATCTGTTACAGTACCTATTTGTTCTGTAGCAGAAATAACTCCATTACTAGGTGTAACTCTTGAAATATAGCTTAAATTATCGCGTAAATAAGTAAAATATAAAGACCCATTTACTTTCATTGTCATTCCATTATCGCTATAAACATTGGTATAATTTTGAGCCCAATTCATAGAACTTAAAGTAGAATTAAATCTTGCTATATATAAATCAGAATTTACGCCTGAATTTATTAATACTGGAGTAAATGTTCCTAAATTCAACTGTGGTCCCGAATACCCACCTGTTATATATATTGCGTTTGACCAATATGATAGCCCCTTTACATTATCAGTAGTATTACTAGAAATTTTTAATTGTGTAGTAGCTGTTGCGAGCAAAGTATTTGTATTTAAAAGAGCTAAAAACACATCAATACCATCTGTTGAAATCATTGTTGGTGAACCAGCTGATATAAAATCTATCTTTGAAAATGGTCCGGCAACTGCTATCGTAGTTGTAGAAACTTTTTCAATAAAATAATTTTTATTGTTATCAACATAATAAGCACCTCCATAATTCCTTGCCATTTCAACAATACCACATTTATTATATTTTACTACAAAAATACTGTATTGATAATTTTGGGGATTTGTAAAAGTGCCCAAAGAACCAAAAGAAATTTTTCCGGTAAAAGTACCAATAGCATATACATTTCCAGCAACATCGGTTACCATATCGTGTATTATTTCATTGCCACCAGTGTTCGATACAACTACAGGCCATGAGGCACCTGAAAATATATTAGAAGATGTAATTACTAGCGAACTTAACTTTATGCAACCATTTGCATCTGTTACAGTTACGGTATATGTTCCTATGCACAAATTAGCAAGATCCTCGGTGGTTGCTATAAATCCATTTGGCCCTGTCCAATAATATGTATATGGCGCTTGTCCGCCTTGAGCAGTTAAATTAATACTGCCAATACAATTTCCACAAGTTGGCATTGTGGATGTCATTGTTAAATTTATATTATTAGGCAATACGGTAAACTGATATTGTGCAGTTGCTGTACAACCAATACCATTTGTAATAGTAACGGTATATAAACCTGATGTATTAACATTTATTGATTGAGTTTCTGCATTTGTATTCCATAAATAGCTATACGGTCCATTTAATGGTGCTTGACTATAATTTGCTGTTAATAGAGTATTGCATGTAGCATTATTTGAAGTAATTGAAGCTGTAAAAGGGTTTTCTGTAATGCTTATATTGTCTAAATCTATATTAAAAGCAGTAGATAAATCACTTTGTGGATCAATAACCATTGTTAAATAAACTCCTGTAGGCATAATCGGCATTTGAACATCTACATGGTGCCAAGTACTTCCAGTACTTGTAACCTGTGTAAAAGTATAATGTGGATTAGTAGGTAAATATAACATTGTATTTACAGCGGGTATTACTGGCTGAAATGGATAGTTAGAATATGGTAATGAAGAAAAAACAAAATTTAAAACACCCGAGCCAGTTGTTACTTGGTAATCATAATGTAAAGTATATTGATGGCCTTGCAAAAGTTGTCGATTTTCCATGTTTGTTACTACTCCCTCACCTCCATTAGTATTAGTTGACCAAATATGCAAATAAGGGTTCAAATTATTACCAGAAATATTGGGATTTAACCAAGCATTTTTCCAACCACAGAAAGGGCCATTTACTAAATTATTTGCGTCTTGGAAAAAAGTTGGATTATTAAACATTCCTGGATCAACAATATTAAACCCGCCATTTAAAATATATTCACAATCAGTATAATTGCAATTAGTAATTAATTTATTTGGATTAATTATACCCAAAATTGAAAAAGTTTTTACACTAAGCCCTGAAGGCCTGGTAAGTTTTATAAAGTACTGATTACCTATAATAAAATTATATTTAAACATAATTATAGAATCAGTATTATTATAACTTAATAAATTAGAAAGCGAATTACAACTGCCAGAATACAAATCAAGTTGATTTATACCCGAATAAATATTATTGATATATTTATTTATTATAAAAGTTGCAGTTGTGTCGCAAGTAAATGAAATCCACATTTCTGTAGCTTCTATTTGAAGCGTATCTGCTTGCGGGCTCCTCTTAACACTCACATTAACGGCGGTATTGCAGGTATTTGCTTTAATACCTGAAAACAAAAAAACAAAGGCAATTAACAAAAATAATTTATTTTTCATGTTTTAATTTATAAAATTGTACATATAAAAATTTCTATTTACCACTTTTCGTCAGGCATTAGATATTTGTTATAATATCGTTAAGTTGACGCACAAATTGCCATTTGCCTTGAATGGCTTGATTTGTATTTGATTTTTATTACTCCTTTTTGTGTTATAATGATTTCGTTAGTTAGTTTTTTATAATATTTGAATTATTGCCTATAGTCGAATAACTGTTGTATTAGTAACCATAGAAAACAATTTATTTTTAATAAATTTTATAATCATTTAAATATTAGATCATTAAAATTGCAATAATTTTTTATTATTAAAGAGCATAAACCACAAAAAGGTAACCACCAAAAAGTAAAATATTAAAAAAAAGAATTTAATAAATTATATTTAAGCCATTTAATTATTTACATATTACCATTATGCTATATGTTAATAACAATGTGCATTTCAATGTAAGAATATTCACCCCCCCCCATTATATGATTATTGTCATGTTGTTTAATGTTGGAAAACAGGAATCAAAACGGTGATATTTTTTAAAAGATACCTCTCTTTAAATATTTAACTGTAATTGCTAAAAGTCAGAATTAAAGCAATAATTTAACAGGAACTAATGTAAAATAAAAACTTTCTCTTAAATTTACCTTTTATTAAGCTAATATTTTAAAATGAGCGAATTCGATATAAGAGAAGACAATACTGGCGAAAACGATAAAGAAGTTGAACGCAAACTTCGCCCGAATGAATTCGAGTATTTTTTTGGACAGGATAAGGTTGTCGAAAATCTTAAGATATTTGTTCAGGCAGCAAAAATGCGAAGCGAATCGCTCGACCATGTTCTTCTTCACGGTCCTCCAGGATTAGGAAAAACAACTTTAGCAAATATTATTGCAAATGAACTTGGTGCAAATTTAAAAGTTACTTCGGGTCCGGTATTAGATAAACCAGGTGATTTAGCTGGTTTACTTACTAATCTTGAAACCGGTGATGTTCTTTTTATTGATGAAATTCATCGCTTAAGTCCTGTTGTTGAAGAATATCTTTATTCGGCAATGGAGGATTATCGAATTGATATAATGATTGATAAAGGCCCAAGTGCTCGTTCAATTCAAATAACTTTAAATCCATTTACATTAATTGGTGCAACAACACGTTCGGGTTTGTTAACAAGTCCATTACGTGAAAGGTTTGGAATTAGAATGCATCTTGAATATTATAGTGCCGAAATTCTTGATAAAATTATAATTCGTTCAGCATCTATTTTGCAAGTTACTATTGATTCTAATGCATCATACGAAATTGCCCGCCGTAGTAGAGGAACCCCCCGTATTGCTAATGCTTTACTTAGAAGAGTTCGTGATTTTGCACAGGTAAAAGGTGATGGAAATATTGATTTAAAAATAGCTCAATATGCTTTAGATGCTTTAAATATTGATAAGTATGGGTTAGATCAGATGGATAATAAAATTCTGCTAACAATAATCAATAAATTTAAAGGCGGACCAGTTGGATTAAACACTATTTCAACATCTGTTGGCGAAGATGCCGGTACTATTGAAGAAGTATACGAACCATTTTTAATTCAGGAAGGATTTTTAAAACGCACACCACGGGGTAGAGAAGTTACCGAATTTGCTTATAAACATTTAGGAATGAAGTTGCCAAATATGGATCAAACTCTTTTTTAATATGCAAAAAATATTTGTAATCGTTGTTATTTTTCTTTTTTTAACCGGTTGTGTTGGTGAGTGGGACAGACAGCTAGATGAAAAAGAAATACCAACAGAAATACTTGGAACAACGAGCACATTTAGTTCTAAAACAGTACGTTTAAAAGTCAATGAATACAAAGAAATAATTACTATTTCTTTAGATTATAAATTACCCAAAAACTTTAACCTGCCTGTAGATAGTTTTTATGGCGAAACACTTACAGAAACAAGATTTTATTTGAAATTATTTTGCGATGGCAAGCCATTAGCAATGAATGAAAGAGTTATTGGTTATCAGGGTTTTTATAATTCTACTGGCGATACAAATATTTTAATAATTCCTTTTAAAAAGCAACTAATATTGCCAACTTATCATGATGAAGTTAATTTTCCAATGTCGGTATTTCATATGCTAAAAGTTGGAAATCACAATGTTGAAGGCGAGTTATTTATTCGTAAATTTTATGGTTCGCATTACGATAAAGAAACCAAAGAAACAACAGATCTTGAGATGGAATGTAAAAGTATAAGTGGAAAAGTAAATTTTAAAATTAAAGTTCCTGAAATTTATCTTACAACAATTTATGGAAATGGTTTAGAATTGCGTAATGATGAAACTTTTTCTCCACGAGGAATGGATTTCTCTTTCAGAGAAGGATATCCAGATATTTATTGGGAAGTTTTTTATCCTGCATACAGCGAAGGAGATTTTTCTTATCCTTATTGGAGGTCGCGTGAAGCCACTTATGCAACTGGTTATAGTGATAAGGATACCGTTTATTTATACCATTTTTCGCCAAAAGATGAAATTAAAATAGGTGTTTATGATAGGGATGATTTATCTGGCGATGATTATCTTGGCGATTGGTTTGGATCAATTAAAGAATTAGAATCAAATACTTATAAAGTATTAAAATTTGATAACTTGCAATGGTTTCAAATAAAAGTAAAACAGGAAGGTTGTATTAACAAATAACAATGGAAAAACAATTTGTAATTATTGTTGCGGGAGGTTCAGGTTTACGTATGGGAGTATCCATACCAAAACAGTTTCTTAATTTAAAAAAGAAACCTGTGTTAATGCACACAATATCAAAATTTTACAAATACAATTCAAAGCTTAATATAATTTTAGTATTACCAAATGAGCATTTTTCGACATGGGAAAGTTTATGCGAAAAGTATAAATTTCACGTGAAACACAAAATAGTTGCCGGTGGAAGTACTCGGTATCAGTCAGTTAAGAATGGCTTAGCCACTATGAACTCCCAAGGGCTTGTTGCAGTGCACGATGGGGTTCGTCCTTTGATTAGTGTAGAGTTAATAGAAAATTGTTTTAATGAAGCGATAAAAAACGGAAATGCAATTCCTTGTATTGAAGTTAACGAAACTGTTAGAGAAATTCTTCCAAAAGGAAACAGGCAATTAAACAGAAACAATATTAAATTAATTCAAACACCTCAGGTGTTTACTTTAGAAATATTAAAAAAAGCTTACGAATTACCCTTTTCAAAAGAATTTACTGATGATGCATCGGTAATAGAAAAAGCTGGTTATAAGATAAATCTTATAAATGGCGAAAAACAAAACATAAAAATTACTACCGAATTAGATTTAAAAATGGCAGAATGCCTTTTAATAAATAAATAAAAATTAAAGTCCCCTGAGTAGCCTGTCCTGAGCGTAGTCGAAGGATGGTCGAAGGGTGACTGTCAGGTTTAATTATATTCTAAAATGAAAAAATACAACATTAAATTATCATTTTTCTTATTATTGATTATTGTTATAGTTTTTAATCATTTCTTTGGTTATGTCGGCCATTATGGATGGGATGATATGGAATATGCCCGTTTAGCAAAGGATTGGGCCGATGGAAACTTTGATTTATCATTAAATCATTTTACATATCGTTGGACAATTATTGGTTTTACTGGATTATCATATAAATTTTTTGGCATGAGTGATTTTGCATCTGCCCTGCCTTCAATGATTGTTACAGCTTTTTCTTTGGGAATAATATTCTGGATAACAAGAAAAATGTCGAACATGGTTTCAATTATTGCCATGTCTTTATTTGTTTTAAACCAGTGGACTCTTTTTTATTCTGATAAAATTATGCCCGATTCATATGTTGCTTTGGGCATATTAGGAGCTTTTGCAACAATCTGGCATTATCGGTTCGAGAAATTAGGAAAATATACTATTCCTCATGCCTTTGTATTTGCCGGATTTTTACTTTTTGCTTTTATATCTAAAGAGACAGTGTTTTTAATAGTACCTGTTCTTTTATTTGTATTTATATCAGATGTATGGCAAAAACGTAACATTAAATTCTGGATTTATTCAATAATTGCCGGTACAATATTTTTAGTATGTTATTTCTTATTATTAAAAATTAAAACAGGCACACCCTGGATTCGTTTTGAGGCCATATCACAAAATAGTTATATAAATCCTTGTCGATATGATTTGCTCCCGTTAAACGAATTGTTATCACGTATTTCTTATAAATTATTTATAGAGTTTATAAAGCAAATAATGATTACTGGTGTTATTTTTATTATTCCAGTTATTATTTCAGTACGATTTAAAGAATGGCTTCGTATGCCTTGCCAGGAATCGTTTTTTATTGCTATTGCCGTTTTAGCAGTTATTTCAGGCAATTTTATGACTACAAGTTATTCTGCATATGTTCCAATGTGTTTAGATGTACGCCATTATTTATTTGTTTCACCGCTAATTGCAATTGCTGCAGCACCAATAATTTTAAAGTTTTTTCAGTTACGAGAAAATAGATATTATTTAATTGGTACTGTTTTGATTTTTCTGGCGATTTCATTATTAGAGACTTTTACTAATTCTTTGTATATACTGGTACCATTAACAGCAGTAATAGTTTTAAGAGCATTAGTACCAGTTATTTTACCATTAAAAATCAGACAAATATTATTAACAATTTTTATCGTAATATTATTTGTGCAGCCTGTTATTGTAATGATTACAAATCAAGATATTCAATTTAATAATATTGGCGAATTCTTAAAATCTAATTTTAAAAACAGTAACAACAAAAATATTGTTATTACCGATCCTGTACTTAAAAGAATAGCGCCATATTATCTTGAATTTGACACAACAAATACTAGGTTTATAAGTTATTTTGATGCTCAGAATGTTAATTTTAACAACGAGAAAGTTTATATTCTTATAAACGATTATACAAACTGGATGGCCGAAATGATTCCAGAAAGAATTCCATTGTTTTTGCTTGATTTTAGAGATACTTTATATAAAAAGATTGACACAACATTTAATATGAGGTTATTCGAAATCCCAAAACATGAGTTTTTGTTAATTAAAGGCAAGGAAATAAAATTTACAAATGATTTTGAAAACGATGTTCTTATAAATTGGAATACAAATGTTGCGGCTCTAACAAAAGAAAAATATTTTACTGGTTTACGTTCAAATGTTATTAATGGACAAGGATATTCATCAACCTTGGTTATGCCATTAAAAGAGTTAATTTCTGATTCTACATTCTGGTTAGATGTTACATTAACAACAGCTGTAAATCTTTCTGATAGTTCAGAAGGACAAATGGTTGTGTCTCTTGAAACAACTAATGGACAATCGCTTAAATGGACTGGTAAATCTTTAAGAAGTGAAATACGTAACAGTAATGAATGGAATAGAATAGCTTATACAAATAGATTTTATATTCCAGAAGATTCAATTATAAACACAGCTTTATTTAAAGTATATTTTTGGAACGATCACTCAAAACCGTTTTATTTAGACGATGTTGAAGTGAAATTTAAAATCGTAAATCACTTATAAAAATAGCTGACTTTATTCATCCAAAACATTCCCGTTAATTTCAGCAGTTGATAAGCGCACCTCTTTTGCAACAGCATCGCCTTTATCGTTATAACCCATTGTAAATTCTACAGGTTCGCCTTCTTTAAGATCGTTAAAGTCGGTATCAACTAAATTACCGTAGTGAAAGAAAAGATTGTTAGGTGGATATTTAATAAATCCAAAACCGTTTTTCAGACTTAACACATGGCCAATTAATCTTTCGCCACTAAGTTCTGTAGTGCTTTGCTGAACTGGTTTTGGAGCAGCCTGTGGTACGAATAGCTTTGTGATAATTTCTTCTTCGTTTAGTAAACCCTCATCAATTAATTCGTGCATTGCAATAGGATAAGAAACTTCATTTAACAAATCCTGTGATGTTCGGGTAATTACTTTTTGCCCTTCGTCATTGTAAAACTCAAAATCCCAGCTTAATACCATAACTCTGGTTCCTAGAGTATTTAATTTTCTAACTAAAGGAACGTAATCTCCATCAGAAGCAATAAGAACTATAACATCAAATTTTTTGTAAAAAGCTAATTCAAAAGCTTCTAATGCTAACCATAAATCTATGCCTTTTTCGTTTTTTGTGCCAAAAAAAGTTCGTACTGGAAGGTAGTGAGTAACAACACCTTCTGACATTAATATATCATCAAAAACTCTATCGTAATACAATAAATTGCCTTTTTGGCTTGCATCTTGAGCGCTTAAGCGACCACGAAAATAATGAGCGTCAACAATTTGACATAATCCAAGGTCTGTATCTTCATTCTCGGAGATTTTATTTCTTATAAAATTATGTAAACCAGAAATGCTTATTCTGCTTTTTTTAACATGATTGTAATTATAATAATTGCTAATATGAAGAAAAAAGTTTCCATCATAAAAAACACCAATTTTAGTAAGCGAAGTTTTGTTTTTCATAGTAATTCAGTCTATATAAATGTTAAAGAACATATAAGTTTAATGTTTAAAAACAGATTGTAAAAATACGAAATAATTCTAATCAATATCTTAAAGCCAAATATAACAATAGTTATAAGACCTTAGAAAGGTCTTTTTTAATAAAATTTAAGATTTGATAAAATGGTTGTTTAATTAATAATGACTTTTCGAGCTAAAATCCGTTCTTTGCCATTTTCAATAAAAAGAATGTAAGAACCAGAGGAAAGGCTTCCTCTAGAAATAGTTAAAATTGTTTTATTTATTGTAAATTCTGGATAAAAATATTTTCCAAGAATATCAGAGAAAACAGGTTTAATATCAGTTAAATTCTGATTACTTATTACAGTTAAAGTTTCGCTAAAAGGAATAGGGAATATTTTAAATTCATTATCTGAAATTTCATTAATTCCTGCAGGTTGGGTAATAGTAATGGTAATCTGGTCTGAATTAAAGCAACCGTTTGCATCCATAATAGTTACCGAAAGTGTTATTGGACCTAAAGGATAGTCCCAGCCATTAATTTGAATTGTTTGAGAAGTTGCACCATTATTCCATTGGTAGTATAAATATCCCGAGCCAGCATCTAAAATCAAAGAATTATTTAATGCTAAAGGTATATCTAAACCAAGATTAACATCTGGTAAACTATTTATATTTACAATAATAGTATCTTTTGCATTGCAGCCATATTGGTCTGTTACTTTAACAGTATATGTTCCTGTTGTATTTACCGGAAAGAATTGATTTAAACCAAGTCCGTTATTCCAGTTATATGACGAAAAACCAGGACCAGCATTAAGTACAATACTGTTTCCGCAAGCAGATAAATCGTTTCCAAGATTAATTGAAGGAAGCGTATGTAAATCAACTAAAATAGTATCAGCATTAGTGCATCCGTTTAAATCTAAAACAGAAACAAAATAAGTTCCTGGAGTTTCAACTTCAAATAAAGGATTTAACGATAAGCCATTATTCCAGTTATATGAATTAAAGCCTGCTCCGGCATTAAGAATTAGTGAATTTCCACATAAAACAGTATCAGCACCAAGGTTTACAATCGGGTTAGGATAAACTAAAACCTGAATAGTATCACCACCTACGCAACCAAAAGCATCGGTAACTATTACAGAATAATTTCCGGTATGGTTTACATTTAAGGTTTGAGCCGCGTATCCTGTATTCCAATTATAGTTTGTGAAACTCGGTCCAGCATTTAATGAAGTTGTCTGACCATCACAAAGCTCTATATTTGGACCAAAATTTACAATCGGTGTAGGATGAACAGTTACATTCATAGGATTTGATGTTACTTCACAACTAGTTAAATAATTTGTGACAGTTACAGTGTATGTTCCGCCTTCGGTAACATTAATTGTTTGAGTGGTTTCGCCAGTTGACCAGTGATAAGAGGCATTATAGGAAACCCATAACGAAACAGTATCTCCATGACAAATTTCTGAAGATGGACTTGGAACAATTGAAGCAGAAACAGCGGTACTGGTAATAATTAGTGGTGGTGTAGGGCTTACAGTGCCAACTGTATATGGATTACTTGCAACTACCCTAACTCTATAGTTAAATCCAAAAGAAGTGTTTTGTGGAATAGTACCAGCAATAACACCAGTATTTAAAGGCATAGATCCAACAATAACAGGATTTGTAAAATTACCCATTCCATCGGATAGCTCTGCAGTGAAAGTGCAACCAAGCGCATAAGTTCCAGTAGAAGAATATTGTACTATAATGTTTCCACCAGCACATAATGATGTTTGAACAGGGGCATTTGTAGTTATTGTGTTTTGCGCTAAAGCGTTATAAGTGAACAACATAAACGCCAAAACAGCATAATGTGAGATTGATTTCATAAACACAAAATTATCTTTTTTTTTGATTCATTAAAAGGGAATTCTAAATTCATTGCTTTTTATTAAAATTAGTTAAAACATTGTTAAATGAAATTAAAGAATATATTAGGGTTTAATTATTTCATAACTTTGTTATTAAACGAAAAATAAATCATGAAAAAAGCTGTGTTTTTTATTGCTTTGAGCTTAATTATTTATTCTTGTATTATAAATGTTCCTATTAATTTAAATGGATATTGTAATAATGAAAGCAAAGAAGAAATTATTAAAAAGCTTGAGAAGCAAGAGTTTTATTCTGGTGAAAAAAACGACCAATTGTTTTTTGGATTATCATTTGGGATGAATTGGCAAGATGTAAATAAAAAATTAGCTGGCTTAAAAAGTGAAAATATTTTAGAGAATATTTCTACTCAATATGGTATTTTAGGTGCTTCATACACAATGAATTATCGTGAATACTCTAATTGTGGAAGATTTTATTGTTTTTTTAACGATAACAAATTAAATGAATTGCAGATTGATACTTTAAATCAAAATAATAATTTGCTTGATTTGTTTATTCAAAAATATGGCGAAGCAAATTACATAGCAGAAAATAATGAGAATACTGAATATCATTGGATAATGGGTAACCAACATTTAACAATATTCAAAATTGAAAATACAAATAGGCTGTTAATTCAATTTATTGACACAACTGAAAAAGTAAAAGAAAATAACGAAAATATTTTGGATAAATTAGGTGTCTGCTATAAAGCGTAGTGGGGTAAAATTTAAATACATAAAACTCATTTCTTAAGGTGTATTAAATGGTTTGCAGACGAGGAGGTAAATATTACCTTTGTAAAAAGATTTAAATATAGAATATTGTCAGATATTATTCAAATATTGCCCGATTCTGTTGCAAACCAAATTGCTGCTGGTGAGGTTGTTCAACGACCAGCATCAGTTGTAAAAGAGCTTGTTGAAAATGCTGTAGATTCTGGAGCAACTCAAATAAAAGTTGTAATTAAAGATGCCGGAAAAACTTTAGTTCAGGTTATTGATAATGGTTCGGGTATGAGCGATACAGATGCACGAATTGCATTTGAGCGTCATGCAACATCAAAAATTCGCAAGGCAGATGATTTATTTGCTATAGTGACATTTGGTTTCAGGGGAGAAGCTTTAGCGTCGATTGCTGCAATTGCACAAGTAGAACTTCGTTCGCGTCGTAATGAAGATGAAATAGGAACTTTGATTCGCATTAATGGCTCTGATTTTGAAATTCAGGAAGGTGTTTCTTGTCAGGTTGGAAGTATTTTTTCTGTCAAGAATTTGTTCTATAATGTTCCAGCACGTCGTCGTTTTTTAAAAGCAGATTCTGTAGAATTTCGTCATATTTTGGATGAGATTCATCGTGTTGCCTTGGCTCACCCTGAGGTTGCAATAACACTTATTCATAACGAGTCAGAAGTTTATAATTTGCCGCAATCACTTTTAAAACAACGTATAGTAAATTTATTTGGAAAAAATCTTTCAAATGAATTGCTTTCTATTCAAGTTGAAACTTCGATAGCAACAATTGAAGGCTTTATTGGAAAACCAGAGCATGCAAGAAAAAAAGGTGGATTGCAATATTTCTTTGTAAATCAAAGGTATATGAGGCATCCGTTTTTATATAGAACTTTAGTAAGTTCTTATCAAACTCTATTACCTCCTGACACGATACCATCATTTTTTGTATATTTTAAAACAAAACCAGAGTTTATCGATGTAAATATTCATCCTACAAAAACTGAAATAAAGTTTGAAGATGAAAGAGCAGTTTCGCAAATACTTGCAGCGGCAGTAAGGCAAACGTTAGGGAAATCGAATATGATACCGTCAATTGATTTTGATAATGAACCATTGTTTGATATTCCGCCAATACGAAAAGGGCAAGAATTTACTGAACCGGAAATTCAGATAGATCCTACATTTAACCCTTTTGCAACTGATTTGTCAGATGCCGGTAGCTTTAAATTTCAAAGCAAATCTGCTAATCCAAAAGGCTGGCAAGATTTGTATAAGGTTGTCGAACAAAATGAAGAAAACGAAAAGCTTTTTCCAGATGAAAATCAGGAAAGTGATGTAATTAAAGAAGATATTCGTCGACAGTGTTTTCATTTTAAGGGAAAATATATTTTAAGTCAGGTTAAATCTGGCTTAATGGTAATAGATCAACACCGTGCACACCAACGTATACTTTTTGATGAATTTAGTAAGGCGCTTTCTTCGGGTAAAATTGCTACTCAAAACCTTGTATTTCCTACAAAACTCGATTTAAATGTACAAGATTCAGAATTATTACGCGAATTGTTAGGAGATTTAATTCAGCTTGGTTTTGATATTGATGAATTTGGTAAAAATAGCTTTATTGTAAGAGGAATTCCTGCTGGAATGCAAACAAGTGACATAGAAAAAGTTCTGGAACAATTTTTAGGTGTTTATCAAAGTCTTGAGAAATTACCAGAAAACGCAAATAATGAAAGATTATTAACTGCATTAGTTGACTCTGGAGCAGTTCCATATGGTAAAAATTTATCATGGGAAGAAATGAGTCATATCATTGATATGCTTTTTAGAAGTACAAATCCAAATTATACCCCATCAGGAAAAACAATATTCACAATTATTAATTCTGATGAAATTGAAAAACGATTAAAATAAAAAATGAGTCAATATTCCCCCATAGGTTTTAGGTTTATGCCGCCGGCAGTTAAAAACATTCTTATAATCAATGTGTTGTTCTTTATAGGAACAATGATAGCTGATGCAAAATTTGGTTTTGATGTAACAGATTATCTCGGTTTACATTATCCTGAATCAACATTATTTCAGCCATATCAATTGTTATCGCATTTGTTTATGCATGCTAATTTTATGCATTTATTTTCAAATATGTTTGCTTTATGGATGTTTGGTGCTGCAATTGAAAATGTGTGGGGAACTAAAAGATTTGTATTGTTTTATCTTGTTACAGGATTGGGTGCAGCAGGGTTACATCTTTTGGTTAGTTGGTACAGAATTGGCGAAATGCATACTGGGATTATTGCCTATCAAAATGCACCTTCGCCAGAAGCATTTTCAAAGCTTGTTATTGATTATTTCCCAGAGTTTAAGTCTGCTATATCAGATTTTGTTTACCAATGGTCACAGCATCTTGGAGATTCTCAGTTCATTACTGAAACGAATAGTTTTATTCAAACTCAGATGGAGGGAAGTATAAATGTTCCAACTGTAGGTGCATCGGGTGCTGTATTTGGAATATTGTTAGCATTTGGAATGTTATTTCCTAATACAATGATTTATCTGTATTTCTTTTTTCCATTGAAAGCAAAATATTTTGTAATGCTTTATGGTGCATTCGAGTTATATAGCGGAGTTGCAAATCAGGCAGGTGATAATGTTGCACATTTTGCACATTTGGGAGGAATGTTATTCGGTTTTATTTTAATAAAATACTGGCAAAATAATAAGTTTAAAAATAAGTTTCAATAATAATGAGTTTTTATAAAGTTGCCATAAATAAGTTTAAGCAGGCTAACAGTTTCGAAAAGATACTGTATTTAAACATTGCAGTTTATGTTTTTGTAAGTGTTTTTAGGGTAGTGCTTTTTCTTATTCAGGTAAGAGATTCAGGAATATATTACCCCGTTAATTATCTTTCTCTTCCTGCCGATTTAACTGCTTTAAAATATCATCCCTGGACGGTTATTACTTATATGTTTTTGCATGAAGATTTTCTTCATATTCTGTTCAATATGTTATGGTTTTATTGGTTTGGGAAACTTTTTGTTGCATACATTGGGGCAAAAAAAATTACTGCATTGTACATTATAGGTGGTCTTTTTGGAGCATTATTTTATATTGCAGCCTTTAATTTATTTCCTGTATTTGCTCCTATATTATCGAAATCTTCAGCTCTTGGAGCTTCTGCGTCTGTTATTGCCGTTGTTGTTGCAATATCCTTTTATATTCCCGATCAGAAAGTTACTTTAATGTTTATTGGCGATGTTAAATTAAAGTATATTGCATTATTTTCTGTAGTTGTTGATTTTTTAAGTATTGCAGGAGAAAATAGTGGTGGGCATATAGCACATCTTGGAGGTGCATTTTTTGGTTTTATTTATGCAATGCAATTTAAACGAGGAAAAGACATGCTTTCTTGGTTTTCAAAGATGTTTTCAGGTATAAGTTTTTCTTTTAAAAGAAAACCAAAAATGAAGGCTACATACAGCAAGGTAAAGGAGATGGATGATAAAGAGTATAACTACGATAAAGCCAAGAAACAAAAAGAAATAGATGCAGTACTCGATAAAATATCAAAGTCGGGTTATGAAAGTTTATCGAAAAAAGAAAAAGATATTTTGTTTAACTCAAGCAAACCTAATTGAAAGAAGAAAAACATAAATCAATTTTTAGATTACTGATTAAAAATTCTTTTTTAATCACAGCTTATTCTGTTCTTATTCTTTTGTTTATATCAGTTATCTCTCCTTTTATTAATCCTCATGTTTTTTGGATTCCTGCCTTTACCGGGTTAGCTTTTCCTTATATTTTTACTGTAACAGTTATTTTCTTTTTGTTAATTTTAGTTAGAGGCTATAAAAAACATCTTCTAATTTTCTTACCGTTTATACTTTATGGCTCATATGTTTTCTCTGGTTATTATCATCCTGGTTGGTTTAATAATGATATGCCAAAAAATGGAACAGTTAAGATTATGTCGTTTAATGTTAGATTATTCGACTTATATAATTGGAAAAACAACGAGCATAATAAAAATAAAATATTTAAATATTTAAAAAGCGAAGATCCTGATATTATTTGTTTTCAAGAATATTATTACCAAAAAGACGGAAAATTTTCGACCACAGATACACTTATAAAATTCTTATCTGCAAATCACATACATGCTTCATATCCGGTTGTTAATAAAAGCGAGTATTATTTTGGAATAGCAACTTTAACAAAATTTCCTATAATTAATAAAGGTGAAATTATTTTTCCCGGTACATCTAACATGAGCATATTTACTGATGTTGTTATGAATGGCGATACTGTTAGAATTTATAACAACCATCTTGAAAGCATAAGATTTGGGAAAGAGGATTATAATTTCATTAACAAGCTTGATTTTAAAGTTGATAGTGTTGAGGTTAGAGATACCAAAAACATTATTAAACGAATAAAACATGCATATTCCAAACGTGCAAATCAGGCTGATTCTGTAGCTGCCCATATAGCAGCTTGCAAATATCCTGTTATTGTTTGTGGTGACTTTAACGACACTCCGGTATCATATTCTTATAAGACAATAGGAAGTGGATTAAAAGATTCTTATATCGAATCTGGAAGCGGAATAGGAAGTACTTATAATGGAAGGATACCATTACTTAGAATTGATTATATTTTTCATAGTCCCGTTTTTAAAGCTTATGATTTTAAAGTTGGAAAAGAAGATTTAAGCGATCATTTTCCAATTACCTGTTTATTAGGCAAAACAGAGAAATAGACCGAAACGATTTTTTTGTCACTCTGAGTGTAACGAAGAGTCTATATACGAAATAGTAGATTCTTCATCCGCCACGTCGGATCTAAGGGTCTAGTAAAAAAATTCAGTTATGGTCCTTCGACCTGACTGCATTTTTTATTCTCAAATTTTACCGTTAGGAGACTCAAAGTTACATGTTGTATGTTGTTATGTGCAGCAGGGAAGTTGGTGGTTGTTTTAAGCATCTTGTTAATATAGCTTTGATCTAATAAATACTAAAAGCTATGAAAAAAATAATTTTTACAACAGCAGTTATGGTTTTAGGAATTTACTTAAATTCTTATGCATGGAACAAAATTTATAGTGAAGCAACAGGTGGTTTAAATGCTGTATATTTTACCGATACACAAACGGGTTATGCGGTTGGCTATCCGGGTAAAATATTAAAAACAACAGATGGTGGTAATACCTGGATTTCTCAAATAAGTGGTACAACAAATACTTTGTGTTCGGTTTATTTTGTTGACTCCAATACAGGTTATGTGGTAGGTTACTCAGGATTAATATTAAAAACAAGTAATGGAGGTATAAATTGGAATATTCAACCGTCAGGAGTAACTTATAATTTGTTGTCTGTTTATTTTACCAATTCACAGATTGGATACTCGGTAGGTTATTCAGGAACAATATTAAAAACAATTGATGGTGGAGTTACATGGAATCAACAAATAAGTGGAACTACAAATAGATTATCAGCAGTTTATTTTACAAATAACTTAATTGGTTATGCAGTTGGAATTATGGGTACAATATTAAAAACAATTAATGGTGGTATAACTTGGACTTTAGAGAACTATGGAACCAATGCATATCTTAATTTTATTCATTTTTTTAATAATGTTGGTTTTATTGGAGGTAATAATATATTGTTAAAAACTAGTGATAATGGTAATAGTTGGATTGCAAATTCAACTATTTTCAACGTTTCAACGTTTTCAGGTTCATTATTTTTTACTGACACCTTAACTGGTTATTTTCCTTTTGGAAATAGAATATATAAAACAATTGATGGTGGAATAAATTGGATGGAACAGGTTGTACCAGGCCAATTTGCAAAATATTTGTTTTTCGTAAATGATACTCTTGGCTATGCTGTTGGCTCGTTGTGTACGATTTATAAAACAACTATTGGTGGTGGTTTTCCTAATTCTGATTTTATTTCAATTAATAATATAAAAGCAAATATAAATAATGATGGTTCTTTATTTTGGAATAAAAATACTATGTTGCCAGGTTTTGAAGTACCTAATGGTAGCGGTAAAAATGCAAATTATGCAAGCGCAGTCTGGATAGGTGCACTTGATAATAATGGACAGATTCATGTTGCCGGCCAGAGATATGGTGACGGAGAAGATTTTTTTCCAGGACCAATAATGGATTCAATAAGTTATAAAAATGAACAGGAAAAATGGAATAGAACCTGGAAAGTTTCAAAGCAGGAAATTGAATATCATATGGCACATTGGTCCGATCCTGCTTATGTTATGCCCGAAGTAATTGCTAATTGGCCTGGTAACTGTAATACCTGTGGTTACTTTTATAATATGGCTCCTTTTTGGGATGTTAATGAAGATGGAATTTATAGTCCGCAATTGGGTGATTATCCAAAAATAAAGGGAGATCAGGCGGTTTATTTTATTTTTAATGATAGTATGGCAACTCATACCGAAACGGATGGTGGAAATAAATTAGGAATTGAAGTTCATGCAATGGCTTATGGTTTTGATTGTTATTCGGATTCTGCTTTTTGGAACACAATATTCATAAATTATGAAATAATTAATAGATCAACTAAAATATACGATTCAACATTTGTAGGATATTGGACAGATATGGATCTAGGTGATGCTTATGATGATTATATTGAATGTGATGTTAAACGTGGTAGCTTTTATGGTTTTAATGGTGATGCAATGGATGGTGATGGAACAGGAGCAACATATGGAGCTAATCCACCGGCACTTTCTTTTACTTTTTTAGGTGGTCCTTATATGGATGGATATTACGGTGGCTTTGGAAGCTCCGGTGTTCTAAATGGATGCGATGAAAGTATTAATGGTGCAAATTTTAATGATGGAATTAATGGTAATGAACGTTTAGGAATGTCGCGATTTATGTATTTTCAAAATGATGGAAGTGCATTAAGTGATCCTGCTAATGCTTTAGAATATTATAGGTTTTTATCAGGGTATTGGAGAAATGGTGTTAGATGGACTTATGGTGGAACTGGTTATGATACATCACAAACAGCGATTCCAGCTAATTTTGCTTTTCCAGGAAATCCAACTACAGATTCATGTGCCTGGGGAACAGGAGGGGTTGTTCAACCGGGATGGTCAATTCAAGGTAATGCATTAAAAGATTATAGAGGTGTTGCATCTTCAGGTCCTTACACTATGGTACCTGGGGATATTGATCAACTTGATCTTGCTTTTGTTTTTGGAAGAGATTATGTAAATCCTAGTCCTTTAGCTGGCGTTGATGTTATGAAGCAACGGATTGATGTTATACGTGATGGTTTTATTAACCAGATGTCACCTTGTGGTACATTTGGCCAAGGAATTAAAGAGAATATTTTTAAAGAAGAAATTAATCTTTACCCGAACCCTGCAAGCAGTTATTTTGATATAAAACTTGAAAACAATAACGAGTTAAAAACTATCAAAATATATACTGCCGAAGGTGTATTTGTAAAACAAGAACAATTTATTGGTAATCAAACTCGAATTTTTACCGATAATCTTTCTGGTGGTCTGTACATTGTTAAAATAGAAACAAAACAAGGGTCACAGTTTAAAAAAGTTATAGTGGTTAAATAGTTTAATTGTCACTCTGAACATAGTGAAGAGTCTAGTTTGGATTATAGAAATAGATTCTTCACTACGTTCAGAATGACATTTTTTATTGTTTCATGTGGAACTTATTTCTATTTCCTTTCTCTTGTAAGCCTTATACTTACCTTTTCTGTTTTCCCACCTAATGGAGGGTTAAGCTTAGAAACTTTAAGATCAATCTTAATTATAGCTGAATATTTATCATACAGGCGATTTATAATCCTACCTGCAATGTTTTCAACTAAAAAAGATTTTGTTTGCATTTCATCTTTTATGTCATTATAAACTGCGGCATAATCTAAAGCATCTTCTAAATTATCAGTTTTTTCAGCCTTTGAAGTATCTGTATCGATAATTAAATCAACAAGAAATTTATTTCCTACAATTTGTTCTTCTTTAAAATGCCCGTGGTAGGCATAAAACTCCATTCCTTCAA
>CAIQJL010000136.1 GCA_903872185.1 uncultured Bacteroidota bacterium
AATTAAATAAGTTATTCAGATTTAATGAAAGCAATTATTATACACATTATGACATAACAAGAGCCAAAGAACTTGAATTTACTATAACAATGATTGAAACTAATGAAGCAAATACACTATTATATAATAAAGATGATTTGTGTAATTCAAATAAAGTTTTTTCAAAATATATTAACTATTTCTTTGAAATGAAAAAGAACAATTTAACCCCTGAAAGTGGTATCAGTAAATTAATACTTAACAAATTACACGGGCTATTATGTCAAAGAAATGAAATATCAATAACAGCAACTATTGATTATCCTGTTGATGCATCAAAGATAGATATATTAAGAATTAAAAGAAGTATGAATGGTGGTATTGATATTAAATATTCTGATACAAAATTGTTTAAAACTAACTATGCAAGAATAGGAGCATTTTTGAATTCATTTTGTAGATTAAGAATTAGTAGAATTGCAAATGAACATATTGAACACATAAAAAAAATACATACTGATGGAATATATCTTAATAAAGAAATGAATATAATTGAAAATAACAATAGAAATAATAAAGTTGTTATTTCTGATAATATAGGTGATTTCAAATATAAAAATATTGGTAATTGTAAAATAGTGCATATTAATTTAATTGAAATAAATTGTTATTGTGGTATAACATATGCATATCAACAAAGATCACACCATTTTAAAACAAAGATCCATATTTCTAAATCTGCTCTAAATATTCTTTGATTAATTCATCTATATGTTTTTTGTTTGTATCTGTTCTTAAATCAGTTAGATAAGTCCATTCTGCATTTGGGTAACCGACCCATTTTGTTAAATATTGTATTTTGTTTTTAAATTTTCTTTTATCCGAGAATTTCTCTGGTATAAATTCTTTTATTAGTTTTTCTGGTGGTTTGTTCTCTTTATCTGATACTAATTGTAATCTTTCTCTTGTGTATCCTACATTCTTAATTCCATCAACTGTATATAATATTGGTTGATTCTCATGAATTAATATATTGTTAATTTTGGTTGGTTTAACACTCCATCTAATATCTGATGATCTAAAATTTCCGTGTAGTCTTTCATTTCCTGCTACACTTCTTGGCTCATCAAGTGCTGTCCGAACTTTATCACCTATCATTAATAGTTTTGTGTTTTTTGGTATTATTGGTATTGATTTTTTATCTCCGAAAATATAAGGTTTTAATTTTCTTGTCAATTTTTCATTAATTTTCTCAACTATAAGTGGCAGAAATTCAATCCATTCTCTTGATGGTTCATTTGTTTCTAACTCTTGCGCTGTTTGTCTCATATGGATAGCTTTACCTATTATTTTGTTCATTGCTTCTACGATAGCAACTTGGCGGTGTCTTCCTGCTTTAGCATGTTTAACAATGATTTTATTAGTATGAAAATATGTAGCAACAACGCTTTTAAATTCATTTCCTTGGTCTGTTATCATTTCATGCGATGGCATTGTTAATATATTTCTTTTATAAATAGTTTTAAAACCATTTAGAACAGATTGGGCTGTTATTGTTTTCAATTGTTGTGCATCTATTCTATGATCTGCAACATCTACAACAACTAAACAAAATTTAAACCCTTTATCATCTGGTAAATATAATATGTCTGCTTGTTGAACTGCATTGGCTTCATTGTTCTCAAAGTGGGGCATGTTTTTAT
>CAIQJL010000137.1 GCA_903872185.1 uncultured Bacteroidota bacterium
GTATATGAAGATAAATCTAATATGCATTTTGCAATTTCTATGTTGCTAATATTAAAAACTTCAAAAGTATTTCTAGCTTGACTTAAAATGTACTCTCTAGTAGCTAAGATTAATATTTTGTCCGGAGTTTTTCTTATTTTTTCAATAAATTTTACAATTTTATTGTCTGCATTAACAACATTTTTTGCATCGAATCTAACTCTACCTAAAAAATCATCAAAGAAAAAAACTTGTTTCTTACCATCAATAAAGAACTCATATCCGTCATCAATAGAATCTGTTAAATAAACAAATTCTTCAAAATCTGAGGAAAGAAGATATAAAACTAAAATACGTGCAAGTGTAGTTTTTCCTATTCCAATATCCCCTGAAATTATTACATAGTGATGATTATTTATGATTCTCAGTGCTTCATTAAAACTGTTATTTTGAACATATAACTTTACTTGTTCTTTAATTTCTTCTAACTCAAATGAAGACTGATTGTAAATTTTACTGTGGAGAATTCTTTCAAGAACATTAATACTTGTAAGCCATAACTTATAATATCTATCATGAATATCTTTATACAGTCCCAATAGATTATTTAAGTCATTTTTCCCAAGAATATCTTCTGTTTCCAATATATAAGGTGAGAATAATTTTTGAATTTCTGTTTTATTTTTCGGTGTTAATCCGACACTCGTTGTTAAAATATATTTGAAAGGTTTTAGTTTTACGACCTTTACAACCTCCTTTTTAAGGTTACTTAACAATGATGTGTAATCTTTATATCTTTTTGATTGAATAATATTAGTTTTTGTTTTATCAGTAGTATATCGAAAATCAATACCTCCATCTGTACCTGTTGTAAAGCTTTCAATATAAACACCAAGTTTCTTTTGCAATAAGTCCCGAGATATATTTTCAAACTCGTTTGGTGATAAAATCAAAAAGTCGTAATCATGCATGTTGTTATTTTTAAAATGGCTGGTAACTAATGTATATGTATGACTAACTATAAAGATACGATTAATATCTATAAATAAAAAAAGGGCAGATGCCCTTTGGTTTATTGTAATATTAAATGAGATTTCTATTTACTGTTCCGTTCCACTTTAAAATGGAACAGTAAATTTACATTTAAAGCCTTTGTGGTTCATTATATGTACGATAAAGGTGTTCCATTTTTATTTTATTAATTTTAGTGTTCCATTCTTTCCATTTGTTCCATTCGTTCCATCTTGTACCACTTTCTAAAAAATGGAACAGAAGCCACTTTTTGTGGCTTATTTAATTTAATTTCAATTGAATAGTCCTGTTCCATTTTTGTTCCATTTTAAAATGGTGGTGTTCCATTTGATCCATTCTAAAATTAATTAGCAAATTTTTCTTGAAGGTGTTTCATGTCATTGCCAACTTTTTTATCAAGTAACCTGGCATAATTCTGTGTCATTTTAATTGAACTATGACCAAGCATTTTTGAAACACTTTCAATTGGTATGTCATTGTTTAATGTTATTGTAGTAGCAAAAGTATGCCTAGCCATATGGGTTGAAATGTTTTTATTAATTCCACATAA
>CAIQJL010000138.1 GCA_903872185.1 uncultured Bacteroidota bacterium
GGTGTAATTAGCTAACAAATTAATTAAATATCCTGAAATTTTAAAATCGTCTATTACCCATCTTTCACTTGAATTACTATTTAATTGTGTAATTCTAATTTTCAAATTACTAACAGAAGGCAGATTGGTTACTACCACTGTGCTGTATCCATCTGTTGTTCTGACACCTCCATTTCCTGGTTGGAAATCAACAGGGGTTGTGTTGCCATCATAAGATGTTGAAGCATTTGCAGTTCCTCCTGAATAAGACCAGCAAGAATTGTTATTACCCAAGACCCTAACAGTACTATAATAATTTGCACCACCATCAGGACTAATTTCTACAGTAACAATGTCAGTATTGTCTGAACCATTTGTCGTTGAACCTATTGAAAATGAAGCAAGACGAAAACTTAATTTATTGTTTATAAAACTTGAAGAATTAATGTCAGATGAAGTTAATGTAGCAGTACCATTTGAAATTCCATAACCATAAGTACCAGCAATTGCATAAGGAGATGTTGCTGGAAGATCACCACCTGAAGAACTTCCAGTATAAAAACCACCACTAGTACTAGTAAACAAAACTGATGTGTTTTCAAAACTCTCTGAAGAAATTGTTGAAAAGCTAGCAGTACCAACATCTAACCTATAACTATTTGCTCCTACAACTGTATTCCAATTAGAAGTAAAGCCATCCGCTAAAACATCTGACGCTGATATTGCAACTGGCGAAGAGATTGTTGTTCCCGAAACTACAAAATCTTTAACTCTGAAAGTTCTACTGCTGCTTGAGGCAGCCCAAGCATAAATCCTAAATGTAATTGTTTGCCCTGAATTAGCATTTAATGAAGTATTGCTTGAAAAATTAGCAAAAGTAGAACCAACAGTTGAATTTGACCCTAATTGAGTTAGTGTTGTTTGAAATGCATTAGTAGAATAATATATTGCAGCGTTTGCAGTAGAACCTGATACGCTATAACTAAATGTAATTGAATTTACATTTAAATTACTTCCGATTATTGGAGAAATTGAGAACTGATAATAATGAGTATAATCTATATTATTTGAAGTAGGCCAACCACTTGAGCTAAATCCATTACTACCATTAGATATATTAGCAACTCCTGAGCTTGTTTCAGAAGTGCCAGTAACATTTCCTACAACAGATACGTTGGCATTTGAAGTTCCAGCCCAAGTACCTGATGCAGTTTGAGCTTTTATTAAATTGGCTGTGCCAATGATTATTATAAATAACAAAACAATTTTTGTGATGATATTTATTTTTTTAATTTTTATAAAATTATTTTTCATAAATCTTTTTTAAAAGAGAAATTATTATGTGTTTATTTTTAGCAAATTTATGGCAGTAATTCGGCATTACATTACTTTAATGCAAATTATTGATGAGCGTTTTTTATGATATGGCGAACTGTCAAAAATTGACGTTAAATAGAATCGTTCTAAATAAGAAATGATTATTTCCTCAAATCTGTATTTTACCAGATTGCAAAAAATATTACTAAAATTGTAGCCATAGCTTTTAAAAAAATTGTTGCTTTCATAGCATTTAAGATTATTCATAATAATGATGTTAATTAGATCTTGTAAAATTAATCTATTGCAAAGCGGGTATAAATAGTTGTTTTTTTATTAAACACCCAGGTATTTTCACCTACTCAAGCACATACAAGCCTATTTAACATAGCATTGCCTTGTTTCTCTTTTTCCTTTTTTTGGGACTGCTGCCCTTACCACCATGGTCTGTGGCTCACAGACCAATTACAAACCCACTCCCCTTTGGCGCAAATATGTAACTTACGACATAAACCCTAAAACCTACAGGTTGAACGTTGTGTTGTCAATTACACAATTCTATACCTGTTCATAGTACTTTTGTGTTTTATTCTAATTTAACTAACTTTGTTTTATTATACTTTTAAAATTTAGCTTAATCCAAAACAATGGACTTAATAAAACAAATTGAATACTGGATTAATACTGCTGAAGATGATTTAGGAACTTCTGAATACCTTTTATCAGGTAAAAGAATTTTGCAAGGATTGTTCTTTTGTCATTTAACTATCGAAAAAGCAATTAAAGCTCACGTTACCCGCTGTACTAGTAACATCCCGCCAAAATCTCACAACCTTGCTCATCTAATTGAGTTTACAGATTTAAAACTCTCCGAAGAAGATAAAGATTTTTGTGCTATTTTAATGACTTATCAGCTAGAAGGTCGTTATCCTGAATTTTATCCTAAAGCTCCATCTTTAGAAAAAGCAAAAGATTATTTCGAAAAAACAAAAACACTTTTCCAATGGCTCAAAGTGAAGTTATAAAAATCTTAAAAAGATATTGTCTTTTGTTAAATATTTCCGGCATTCCTGTTGAGAAAGCTTTTTTATATGGTAGTTATTCTCGAAACGAAGAAACACCAGAAAGTGATATTGATATTATGATTGTTTCACCTGTATTTGATGAAGGTGACGATTTAATAAAAGCTAAAGCATGGCGTTTAACCGAAAAAATAAATTTAAAAATTGAACCTTATACAGTTGGGTTAAAA
>CAIQJL010000139.1 GCA_903872185.1 uncultured Bacteroidota bacterium
ATAATTATTTATATTTGTTAATAAAAAATGAATTTCTTTAATAACTGCCGATAATTTTTTACATGCTCACATTTACCCAAATAGCAAGCATTCTTCCACTTTTTCAAACATTTTTTTTTGTTATTCTTTTTCTGCTTTTCTATAAAAGAATGAAATCTGGAAAATTTCTGCTTTTATATATGATTGTTGTTATGTTGGGCTTAGGCGCAGAATTTTTTGCAAGTTATATGAAATTTATTTTATCTATTTGGAGTTATTACTTACTTATTCCATTGATGCTTGCAGGAGTTCCTATTCTGTATCTTTATATTCTTAGTCTTACTTCTCAGAAATTCCAATTCACAAAATTAAATATTCTGCACTTTATTCCTTCAATTTTAATTTTACTTTTAAACTTTGTAACCCTTACTATTTGCTCTTCAAATGAGGTTCATTTGTTAGTTGAAGGCAAACTTTCTGCAGCAAATGTTTCAAAGTTGTTAGAATGGTATATTCAAACTTATAATTTTTCCCAATATTTCTTATACAATATTCAAGTAATTTTATACAGCATTCTTATAATAAGAAGACTCCGCTTTCACCAGAAAAACATCAAAAACTTTTTCTCTTTTACTGAAAAAATTTCTCTTAAGTGGTTAAATTTATATGTTGTAGTTTTTGTTCTTTTTTCTTTAACTGAAATACTAACTACCCTTTTTGATTTTAAAAGTTTTAATCCTGAAGTATACTCCATTATCTCCTTTTTGTTCACAAGTTATTTTGGTTACGCAGCATTTTGGCAGCCTGACATTTACAATAAACCAGAAAAAGTATTTTTTCAAACAAATAACGAATATGAATCAAATATTTCCAATCTAAACATTAAAACAAATACCATTAACGAAGAAATAGAACCATCAAAAAAACAAATTATACAAACAGAACAAATCATTATTATTGCTGAGAATCTTCAGCAACTTATGATTTCAAAAAAACCATATATAAACAATGACCTAACTTTAGAAGATCTTGCTGAAATGATTAATGTAAATCGAAATATCCTTTCGCATGTGATAAACGATTATTATAAAATTAATTTTTTCAATTTCGTTAATAATTTCCGTATCGAAGAAGCAGCAAACATGTTTAAAAAACCAGAATATAACAATTTGTCCATTGAAGGAATTGCTAAAACTGTAGGCTTTAACTCAAAATCTGTATTTAACCCAGCTTTTAAAAAACAGACGGGACAAACTCCTTCAGAGTATAGAAAACAATATTCAAAATAGAATCTTAATTTTAAGAAAATTATCTTATAACCGTTAAAGGTCCATATTTTTCTCGTGTATTACCATTCTCATCTTTAAATCGAGCAAACCATGTATAAGTGCCTATTGGAACAATTTCATTATGTTTAGCTCTTCCATCCCAGCTTTCGCTGGTTTTAGTTTCATTATCATACTTATTTGTAGCCCAAATAACTTCTCCCCATCTATCATAAATTGATAAGTAAAAATCAGTATTCTTTATGCCATGAGCGGTTATAAAAAAGAAGTCATTATTTTTATCTAAATCTGGAGAAAAAGCTGTTGGAGCATAAAAAGTAAATTCATCTTGTATTTCTACAGGATATGACACTGTATCTGTACATCCATTATTTGAAATTGCAATTAGTTCAACTTGCCATAATCCCGCATCTGGGAATAAATGAGTTGGATTATTTATGCTTGAAGAATCCCCATCACCAAAAGTCCAGATATAAGTTTGGCCATTTTCTGTAAGATTATTAAATGTTACTATTGGTTTTATTACAGAAGCAAATTCTGGATACCAAGAATATTGTGCATTTGGCTTTGGAAATACTGTTATAAGATTAGTATACTGAATAATGTTTTTACATCCATACTGTGAAGTAACAGTTAAAGTTACTGTATATGTACCAGAAGAAGTATAAGTATGAACTGTATTATGAGCCAATGATAAATTTTCATTATCTCCAAAATCCCACACAAAAGTTCTTCCATCTTCTGGATAAAGTTCACTAAAGTTTACAGTAAGTGGCTGGCAACCTGCAATCACATCTGCTTGCGCAGCAGCTGGAGGAAGTGGATAGACAAAAATAGACACAAATCCAATTGCAGATGTTCCACATGCATCTAAAACAGAAACAGAATAAGAACCTGTTTGATTCGGATAAACTATAATCGGGGAAGTAACAATACCACCATTTTGATTAAAAAAAGTGTAAGGAGGACCAACACCACCAGTGACTACAGGTGTTAGTATTACAGGATCACCAGAACAAACACTATCTATATTTTGTATTAAAGCAATACTTATAGGTGGTGCTACATTAACTGTTACTATAGTACTTGCAGTACAGCCATTCTGATCGGCAACAACAATATTATATATAGCATCTGATAAAGGAGTTACTGTTAGCGAAGATGATGAAGCCAGACCATTCCAAAAATAATTATATGAAGGAGTACCACCTGTAACCGAAGCACTCAATAACGTACTTGTGCCATAACATATTGTAGACAATGGATTACATGAAACATATAATTCTTGAGGTTCTGATAATGTTGTCGCCATTTGTATTGTACAACCATTAATATCTGTAATAGTAACCTGATAAATTCCAACAGTTACGCTACTTAGATTCTGTGAAGTAACATTATTTGACCAATGAAAACTATAAGGAACAGCTCCACCTGAAACTGATAATGAAATATTACCAGTATTTTGTCCGTGACATGAAATATTATTAGCAGAAATATTTGCAATAAGAGGAGACGGAATTAGAACATTTACAGAAGCTGTATTAGTGCATCCGTTCAAAGTATTGGTGACGGTAACATTATAAATACCTGCGGCATTTACTGTAGGCGACGAACTCGTAATTCCGGATATTATTCCTGGGCCAGACCAATTATATAATGCAGTTAAAGTTGATGTTGTTACGCTTATATTACCATTTGAATTTGAACATAATAAATTTACTGGACTTACTGTTGTTACAGCTGGTATTAAAATATCACTTGTTACATTAACTGCTGCTGTATTTGTACAAGCATTTACTGGATTAGTTATAGTAACCGAATACAAACCTGCTACATTTACAGTTGCGGAATTAGTTGTTACACCTGAAACTATACCTGGCCCTGACCAATTATAGGTAACACCTGCAGTAGATGAATTTACTGTAACACTTCCACTTGTAGTTGTACATGTAAGCGCTATAGGAGAACCTGGAATTGCTGTAGGTTGAGCAATATTACTAGTAACACTTATATTTGAAGTGTTGGTGCATCCATTCGTAGGATTTGTTACGGTTACCATGTAATTTCCAGCTACATTTACAACAGGAGCATTTGTGGTTAAACCTGATACTATTCCAGGGCCAGACCAATTATAAGTTACACCCACGGTACTTGAACTAACACCTATTGTTCCAGTTATAACTGAACATGTTAATAACAACGAAGACCCAGGAGTTACATTTGGTTGAGTATTATTA
>CAIQJL010000140.1 GCA_903872185.1 uncultured Bacteroidota bacterium
ATTAATGATTTTTTTCACTCTGAATATTTGCTTCGGCTGACTAAGTAGAATGATGAATTTATTTTTATAATAACATAGCCAGATATTTTTCAGGATTTGTATTTTTGTATTTTATGTTTGATTTTGAAAATAAAGATTTATATAATTCTTTTCTTACTGATTTCTCAATCTGTATACTCTCAGGAAAAATTTACAGATAGGTTAACTGTTGCAGTTAATGGTCGCTATGGATTTATTATTCCACATCGTTCTTCCATGGTTTATTTAATAGAAGATCATGTTAGGGCATGGGATTTAACCGTATCTTTTAGAACAAAAGGAGATAAACCTTGGCAGGTTATTTACAGAATCCCAGAATTAGGAATTGGATTTTATCGTGCAAATCTTGGTAACGCAAATTATTTAGGGACTTCTTCTGCAACTTTTGCATTTATTAAAATTCCAATAATTAAAAAGAAAATTTTTAATTTATCATATTCAATGGGAGAAGGATTGGCAATATTGTCAAAACCATTTAACACAGAAGAAAATATATATAATATTGCTATTGGGTCTCATGCAAATGGATTTATTGATTTTGGATTATTCTCAGAACTTTTTTTTACAAAAAAACTTTCGATAACTACAGGTTTTAATTTTACACATTATTCTAATGGTGCATGGCGAAAGCCAAACCTAGGATTCAATATTCCATCTTTTAAGGCTGGATTAAAATATTCTATTAGCAATATTGATGTAATTGACAGATTTAAAATTAAAGAATTAAAGGCAGCATTTGTTAGGAAAAATGAATTTAGTTTTAATTTATCAAAAGGGGTTCGTGAAAATCCTCCTCCAAATGGAGTTAAATTTCATACAACAACAATATGCATAAATGCTGAGAGGTTGTATAACCCAAAGAGAAAATTTGGTACGGGATTAGATGTTTTTTATGACCCTTCATTAGAGTCTAGAATTATTAGTGATAGTTCAACATTTAAACCTGTTTATAATTTCAGATCAGGCGTGCATTTGTCTTATGATTTAATGTTTAATAAGGTTTCGTTTACTATGCAAACAGGTGTGTATTTTTTCACAAAAGCAAAAGACGATGGTTTGATTTATAGTCGAATTGGTTTGCGTGCAAAGGTTTGGAAAAATATTACCGCTTCGTTAACATTAAAAACACATTTTGTAAAGGCAGATGTTATTGAGTGGGGAATAGGCTATAGTTTTCAGAAATAAAAAAAACGGGTAGTAAACCCGTTTCTCATTTTTAATTTCAATTTGTTATTCTTTTATTATTTTTCTTACTTCTACAGTTTTATTATTTGTTATTTTAATATAATAAATTCCACTTGCCAGATTAGAAATATCAATTTCATTAATTTTACTTGTAATTTTCTTGTTTATTAATTCCTGACCTTTAATATCACAAATAGTTATATTTTGCTCAATATCATTTTTTAATACAACTGTTATATAATCTTTTGTAGGATTTGGAAAAATATTTATTTCTGAATTAGTATTATTTTCATCAACGTTTAGTAGTATTGATGCTAAATCAATTTTTGTTGCATCTACAACTTCTTTTGTGTCTAAATCTTGAACCCATGCTACTAATTCAAAATCATGATTGGCAATACTGCCACCCCATATTGTATTAAAATTGAAAGTTAATGGAACTGAAACCTGTGTCGAACTAGATAAATCTATTGGAGTTCCGGTTGCATCAGGTGTCATAATACGACTAACATATTCAAGATGGGTTTGTCCTTGCCAGCTCTGTGTTATGTGCGATTGTGTAAGTGCAACGTGTAATACAAGATTACTGTTTGAAAAAGGTGTTTCTCCATATCTGTCAACTATTGCCGAAAGATTGTAAATATTGTTATTAACTGTTCCGTTTATAGTAATTCCAAAAACAGTTTTAATAGCATATCTCACATCATAAATGGGTAAATAGGAAGTATAAAGACTAATCGAATGATCTCCACCTGAAAGTGATTTTACTCCATCAAAAACTGCAGTTGGAAAACTGTTTATACCATAGTAAGAATTACGAGCGTCTGATGAAGTATAAGCATATGTGTCACCATTATGATTTTCAACTACGGCAACGTTTTTACCATTTGTTACTAAATCGTCTGCGCCCATAGCAGCACCCGGGCAGTATGTACACCATGTTCCTGTTCCTATTTCAAGTAATACACTTTGTTTGTTATGGGTATAAGTATATACTGTTTTTTCGATTGTGTCATTTGAATTCACCAGGTCTCCAGTTAATGAAGAAAATACTTTTATCTTATATATTGCTTCTGCATTTGGAAGCGTAAATGGTGCGAAATTAATAGTAGTTGTATCCCATAAAGCTAAACTAGAAACTGTTTGAGTATTAGAATAGATTTCTGTATTTGAATAATTATAAATTTTGCAAATTACATCAAATCCACTTTCTGTATTAATTCCTGTGTTTTTAATGATTGCTGATGGAATAATAGGGGATGTATTTGCTAAATACATGTTATTATTAATTAGCAAAGTTGAAATATCATCTGCTGGTGGTGGACTTAGTTCTATGTCATCAATATACATATTGTTACCATATTGGCTATATCCTCTGAAAATTATATATTTTGTGCCTGTAAGACTTGCAGGTAACAAATAACTGTACTTAAACCAACCATCAATTGAATTAAACCGAGGTAGACTGGCCAGTAAAGTTGCACCTGTTAAGCTAGGTGTTGAATTATAGTATACACCAATACTGTCTGGATAAATATTCCAGCCAGAATCGTTGTACTTCCAGAAACTAAATATATGTGGGGTAGTTCCATTAAATGTCAATGTTGGTGAAACTAATAAAGCATTTACGTTTACTGCATAATCGTAACTGTTATACCATGCCATCGCTGCTCCGCTATGTGGTGCACATGCAGGATCTACTCCGGCTGTGGCTCTTTTCCATAACCCTGAACCAGATACTTGAATGTTTTGCCATCCTGTTGGTGGAAATGTTGTTCCATCAAAGCTTTCGTTTAAAGTTTGTGAAAAAACAAAAATCGAAAAGCTAAATAAAGCGAGAAAAAGTGAAAGTTTTTTCATTTGTGATTGTTTTATTGTTTTGGAATTATTATTTTAATTTGATTACGCCTTAACATAACTTAGTTTAACCATATTAGTTCTTCCTTTTTCATGTAAAGGAGTGCTTGCAACGTGTACAACAATATCTTCATTCTTTATTAGTTGTTTTTCTACTAGCTTTTGAATTGAATAATCTATTGCATTGTCAATACTATTAAAATGGTCGGTATAAAAAACAGTAACACCCCACACAAGCGATAGTTTGGGAACCAATTCTTTGTTACTTGTAAAAACAATAATTCTTGCTTTTGGCCTGTGGGCAGCAATTTGAAAAGCTGTATAACCAGAATAACTGAAAGTAATAATTGCTTTTGACTTTGATTGCTCAGCTAGTCGGCAAGCTGTATGACAAATTGAATCCGAAAGAAAAGTACGCGACATTTCCTTTGGAGCATGATCTCTATTAAATTTATAAGCAACATCTTCTGTATAATGAATAATACTTTCCATAGCTTGAATAGTTCCTAATGGAAATTTACCAACAGAAGTTTCACCGCTTAACATTAAACAATCAGCGCCATCTAAAACTGCATTTGCACAATCTGTAGCTTCTGCACGTGTAGGTCTGAAAGCAGTAATCATACTTTCTAACATCTGTGTAGCGATTATTACTGGCTTAGAACGTTCAATACATTTTTTTACAATTTCTTTTTGAATTAAAGGAACTTTATCAAAAGCAACTTCAACTCCAAGGTCACCACGTGCAATCATTATTGCATCTGTCATATCTATAATATTATCGATTTCTGCAATAGCTTCTGGTTTCTCAATTTTTGCAATTACTAATGCATGTTTTTTCTTTTTTTTGATTATTTCTTTAATCTCAACAATATCTGTAACAGTTCTCACAAATGATAGCGCAACCCAATCTACATTATGTTCTAATGCAAAGTCCAAATCTTTTAAATCTTTTTCGGTTAAACAAGGAAGGGAAACTTTAGTGTTTGGAAGGTTTACTCCTTTATGTGAAGATAAAATACCACCATTAACAACTATAGTTTTAACGGTATCTTTTCGGTTTGTATCAGTTACTCGAAGTTTGATTTTTCCATCATCAATAAGTATTTCATCATTTACTGCTACATCCTTTGGAAATTCTTCATAAGTAAGGAATGCCTTTTCTTTAGTGCCAAGACAATCAATAGTAACAATGTTAAAAGTTTGACCATCTTCTAACATTACACCATTATTTTCCATATCGCCAACTCGAAGTTTTGGACCTTGTAAATCGGCAAGTATTGCAACATTAGAATTTATTTCAGCATTTATTTCTCTGATAGTATTCATTACTTTCAAATGTTCTTCATGCTTACCATGGGAGAAATTCAAGCGACAAACATCAAGACCGTTAATAATCATTTCTTTAAGTACTTCTTTGGGTGAAGAAGCCGGTCCCATTGTAGCTATAATTTTTGTTCTTGATAAAGTAGTTTTCATAGTAGTTCTAATTAATATTTGGCTAAAATAAAGAAATTAAATCTAAAGTCAAATTAGTTGAAAGGTAAAAGTCGCAAGTATTCTGTTGAAAGTTAAAAATTAAAAGTTATGATTCAGATATTGTGTTAATTAATTCTGTTTTTATTATTGAAATTTGTTTTTGTTTAGCAATAAAAAATTCATAATTTGCAGTCAAAACCAAATATTAAAAAAATGAAAAAAATATTTTTAGCATTTCTATTGTTTGCTTTTATAGCATCTCCTTTATTCTGTTTAAGCCAGGCCGCAGGAAATTGGTATTATAATCAGAAAAAGTCAGGAAATACAAATAATTTTGATGATGGTATTATTAATAATAATGCAAACGAAGCAAATTATTATCGTCAGACAAAACAACAGTATTATACTCCTGTATATTCATCTAATGATACATCATTTACAATTGGAGCAGATGTTATGATGAACGTTAAGGCAGATGAGTATGTAATAATTTTTGCAACCTCACAGGTAGGTGAAACAATTGAAATTAGTCATGATGTTATTAATAAAAGAATTGATGCTTTTATTAATAGTGTTATTCCTTTAGGTATAAAAAAGGAAGATATTTATATTGATTTTATTTCTCAATTTCCAATTTTTGAAGTTGAAGTTGAGAAAAAACTTTTTAGCAAGACCTACAACGAAGTTCCAAAAGGTTTCGAAGTACGTAAAAATATTCATCTTAGATATAAAGACTCAAAAATTGTAGAACAAATGCTAATTAAGGCATCTCAAAATGAAATTTATGATATAGTTAAAGTTGATTATGTAATAAATAATTCTCAAGCTGTTTATGATTCACTCAGAGCAACGTGTGTTAGAATTATTAATGAAAAAGCTAAAGAATATAAAAAACTTGGAATAAAATACGATGCAAAATATCAGACCGTAAATGATAATATATCCAGTACTTATCCTTTGGATAGATATTCTACATTTGCTGAATTTGTAAAGTATACAGGTGATGAAGCTAAACCTGGTAGTAAAACATTACCTCGTTCAAATGTTCCTGCACTTTATTATGATAAAAAAGCTTATACTGGTTATGACTTAGTTATAAATCCTGCCGTTATTGAACCTGTTGTGCAATTTACTTGTAATTTAACCGTGAAATTTGTTTTAAAGAAGCAATAAATGATTAATAATAACAAAATGTAAAAATAAAGTAAATGATTTGTTGGAAATGTTATGAAATGACCTTTAGGTCATGTAGTATATTTAATTATAAAAAATAATATTTATTTGCCATGACCTTCAGGTCGTGGCAAAATAAAAAAAGCGAAATCCGGCTTTAGCCAAAAGAAGTTATGCCATACACAAAAGTAATGATTCATTTTATATGGGCAACAAAGAACAGAATCCCATTAATTTCAAAAGAATTAAAGCCAATACTTTTATCTCATATTAAAGAAAATAGTAAAACCAAAGAAATTTTTATTGATACCATCAACTGCGTGGATAACCATATTCATATGCTTATTTCTTTAGGTACCGAACAAACTCTTGCAAAAATAGCAATGCTTATTAAAGGAGAATCTTCATTTTGGGTAAATAAGCAACAAATAATTAAGCAGAAATTTGAATGGCAAGACGAATATATCGCATTATCGGTAAACGATTCTGCGATTGATAATGTTAGAAAATATATTCTGAATCAAGAAGAGCATCATAAAAAGAAAACATTTACAAACGAATATGATGAGTTTTTGGCAATAAATGGATTTAGCAAAAGCAATTTTGGCTAAAGCCAATTAGCTTTTATATTTTAATTCCCGACCTGAAGGTCGGGGCAAAAAATAATTCCTACAATCTTCAATTAGATTGGATATAATATTTTTTGCAAATCAAATAATCAATGGATTTAAAATTTTAATTATCTTGTCATGACCTTCAGGTCGTGGCAAAATAAAAATTTAAATATGGCTTTAGCCAAAACAGATTATGATTAATAAAGAGAATATTATTCGTTGCCCTTGGTGTTTAAAAGATGAACTTTATACAAAATATCATGATGAAGAATGGGGAAATCCTGTGCATGTTGATAAAAAGCATTTTGAGTTTTTAATTCTCGAAACTTTTCAAGCAGGATTAAGCTGGCATACAATTCTTAAAAAGCGAGAAAATTTTAGAAAAGCATTTGATGGGTTTGATGTTATTAAAGTTTCTAAATACAATGAAAATAAAATTGATTTATTGTTGCAAGATGCTGGAATTATTCGTTACAGACTTAAAATTGAATCTGCAATTGCAAATGCAAAAGCTTTTATAGCTGTACAAAAAGAATTCGGAACATTTGATAAATATATTTGGAGTTTTGTTAAGAATAAGCAAGTGAAGAATAAATGGAAATTGATGTCAGAAATTCCACCTAAAACAGAATTGTCTGATAAGGTCAGCTTAGATATGAAAAAACGGGGCTTTAAATTCGTTGGTTCAACAACTATATACGCACATTTGCAAGCAATTGGTGTTGTAAATGATCATTTGGTAAATTGTTTTAAATATTAAAGTATAAAATGGAAATGGCTTATTCGTTTTGACTTGTGACTAGTTTTTTATGATTTTATTAAAATAACTGTTAAATTTGTTCTCAATCTTTTTTTTAATGGGATTTCTTAAACGATTAAAACATAGGCTACGCTACGAATTATCAAGAAGGGTAAAACCTGTGATGATAACTGGTTTTAAAGTTTGTAAAGGAGAATATTTTGATAATGTTCGTTGGAGTAGTACTACTAATTTTGGTTCAATTAAAAATATTATGTTTTCAAATGATATTTTTATTGGACATTATAATTTTATTGAAGCTAGTAATGGAATATCAATCGGAAGAGGTTGTCAGATTACGAATTTTATTACCATAACAACTCATTCTAGTCATAACTCAATAAGGCTTTATGGGAAAGAATATGATAAACACACAGATCCTTTAGGTTATATAAAAGGAAGCATTAGTATTGGAGAATATTGTTTTATTGGTCCACATTCTGTGATAATGCCTGGAACTAAAATTGGAAAAGGTAGTATAGTTTCTGCATTTAGTTATGTGAATGGAGAGTTTCCTGATTTTTCAATAATTTCAGGTAATCCAGCTAAGATTACTGGAGATACAAGAACCGGAGATAAAATTTTATTAGAGAAATTTCCTGAGTTGAAACCTTTTTATCAAGCTTGGGCAGGAATTGCTGATGCAAATGAATAAGATTGCTTTTAAATCGGAATTTGCCCGAAATGCATTAACGATTTTTACAGGCAGTGCTATTGCTCAGGCTATTCCTTTTTTTGTGGAACCTATTTTAACCAGATTATATTCACCCGAAGAATTTGCTGTTCTTGCTTTATATATAAGTACTTCAAGCTTGTTTGTGATAATTGCAACCGGAAGATATGAATTAGCGGTTATGCTTCCTAAAACTGATAGAAAATCTGTAAATGTTGTCGGGTTATCAGTATTAATTGCAATTGGAGTAAGCCTTTTTTCATTTTTAATAGTAGGATTATTTAATAAGCAAATTTGCTCTGTTTTAAAAAATCAAGATGTTGGTCCTTTTTTATATTTAATTCCATTTTCAGTTTTATTAGTTGGTGTTTATCAAGCATTAAATTATTGGGCATCTAGACATAAAAGATTTAGAAATGTTACAGTTGCTCGAGTTACTCAAACTCTAACAAATTCTGGTTTGACAGTTGGTACAGGTTTTTATGGTCTAGCAACTTCTGGACTAATTGGTTCTTACTTAATCGGACAATTAGTTGCAGTAATTCCATTACTTGGAAAATTTATTAAACATGATAGAAAAGCTGCAAGTATTATTAATAAGGCGGATATGCAGACAGTTGCAAAAGAATATTCCGATTTTCCTAAAATTAATAGTTTACATGCATTTAGCGATATACTTCAACAAAGTTTGCTCATATTTTTAATATCATATTTCTTTTCTCAGGCAATGGTTGGTTATTATTCAAGAACTTTTAGAATAATTGCTGCCCCTGTTGCATTGATTGGAAGTGCAATAGGACAGGTGTTTTTTCAGAAAGCTTCTCAAATGTATGCACAAGGTGAAAATATTCAGCCTTTTGTAAAAAGAACAATGTTAAACCTTGCAATGATTGCTGTTCCTGGCTTTGGGTTATTAATGATTTTTGGCGATACACTTTTTGCTTTTGCACTAGGTGAACCTTGGCGACAGGCTGGTGTTTATGCTCAGGTTCTATCACCTTGGATGTGTATGAATTTTATTGTTGGACCAGTTTCAGTCATTCCATTAATTGTTGGTAAACAAAAGCAAGTTTTTTTGTATAGTTTGATTGGAAATACTTTAATACTTGCATCAATTTTCTATGGAGGATATTTTGCTAAAAATATTATTTATGGATTTTATATGCTTAGTACTTTAATGGTAATATATTATGCAACTTTGTTTTTGTGGATACTTAAAATTTCGGGATCAAAAAAGGTGCTTTAATATTCACAATTTCATTATATTTTTGTAAAAGATTATAATTTTTTCATGAAAATCATTGTTACCGGCTTACCATATTTTGGAAAAAAAATATCTGCTCTTCTTAATAAAGCAGATATTGGTAACAAATACATTTTTCTGAATACTTATTATAGTAATTATGATAGACTTAGATTTCTATGGTATATTCTTTTTTCAAAAACAGTTTATTCAATAAATGGTGCAACAGGCAAAAGTTTTGTGTTAGGTTTAGCTATAAAATTGAAAAAACGTGTTGTTTTTCATTGGGTTGGCTCTGATTTAATGCTTGCGAAAAAGGAAATAGAGAATAATACTGCAGATAGAAGATTTATTGATTATCCTTTTCATTTAACTGATTCGCCATGGTATGTGAGGGATTTAAAAGCAATTGGAATTAATGCTAAGTATATTCCACTTTTATCAATTGATAAAATTCCAGATGAAGTTGAATTTCCAAAAACATTTAATGCTCTAGCATATATTCCACAAAATGATCAGGAGTTTTATGGGTTTTCAACCTTTATAAAATTAGCAAAATTTTTTCCTGAAATAAATTTTAATATTGCTGGTTCAAGTGAGTATTCAGAAGATTTACCTAATAATTTAAAACTTCTTGGTTGGATTAAAGATATGAAACCTGTATTTGATAATTCTATTGTTTCAATTCGTTTTCCAAAACATGATGGACTTTCTTTTTTTGTTTTAGAGTCATTGCTTTATAGTAGATATGTGATTTATAATTACGAACTTGATAATTGTCTTGTAGCAAAAAATATTGATGAAATAAAAAATAGATTATCAGGTCTTATAGAAAAATTCAAAACAGGTAGTTTAGAATTAAATACTAAAGGTAGAGAGTTTGTAATTCATGAGTTTTCAAAAGAAAACATTAATATACTTGCTAAAATATTAACAAAATAATGAAAGCTGAAAATAAAATTCATGTTATTTTGTTAACGGTTTACTTCCCGCCAATAATGTCTGTTGCAAGTAACAGAATGATTGCTTTTGCTAAATATTTGGATAAAGAAAAATTTAATGTATCAGTTGTTACACTTTATTCTGATAGCATAGAAAATGTTGAATTACCTGATAATGTAAAAGTGTATTATGTTAAAAATAATCAGCTTTTAAAGCTTGCAAATTTTAAAAAACATAGTTCATATATAATTCATAAGTTAAAAGCATTATGGAATAAGATAATAATTTCTTTAAATATTCCTGAGTATTCTTCATGGCAAAAAGGTGCATATATAAAACTAAAAGAGATTATCGAACATGATTCACAAACTGTTGTTATTGCCAGTTTTCCTGTAGAAGAGCCACTTGAAGTTGCAATTAAAATTAAATCTGAATTTCCAGAGGTTAAATTTATTGCTGATTTACGTGATGCATTATCTACAAATCCATTTGTAAATGAACAAATAAGGAATAGGTATGATAATCTGGAAAAAAGAGTATTGCAATCAGTAGATATTATAACCACAGTATCTGAGCCAATAATTGATGACCTTAAAATAAAATCAACAAATAGCAAAATAATTTTTTCTGAAATCAGAAATGGATTTGATTTTTTGCCAGGCAGCACTAAAAAAGCTAATGATAAATTTACAATTACTTATGCTGGAACTTTTTATGCAGATAGAAACCCAAATCATTTCTTTAATACTTTAATAAGTTTAATAGAAACTAAAAAAATTGAGTTACCTATTGTAAATTTTTTAGGCGTAAGTGGTGGAATAATAATTCCTAAATCATTAAAAGAGGTAGTGAATTGTTTTGAAAGAGTAGAATATGAACAGATAATTCCCAAATTAAAAACTTCTGATGCATTGCTGTTAATTCAACCGGGGAATGGGTTTAAGGGACTTTTCTCCGGTAAAATATTCGATTATCTTGGTGCTATGCGTCCAATTATTGCTGCAATCGATAAAGCCGATGTTGCTGCTAAATTAATAAAAGATTGTAATGCTGGTTTTGTTGCTGCTTTTAATAATGAAAAAGAGATTGCAGATGCGATTTTGTCAGCATATAACTTGTGGAAAAATAATGATAATCTTAAGTATAATGAAGAATTAATACTTGATCATCATAGAAGCAAGCAAGTTAAAAAGTTAAATCAACTTATTTTATCTTTGTTTCATGAATAAGCCAAGATACCTTTTGTTCGGAAATGCTGAAAGTGTTCATATGCTCAAATGGGCTAAGGAATTGGTAAAACATTTTGATGTTTTTATAATTTCACCGCTTGGTGTACATTCAGATATTTTGAATATTATTCCTGATTCAAATATTGTAACATTATACTTAAAGCTAAATCCTGATGGTGGTAATGTTGCTCTATTAAAAAAACTTTTTCTATTTAAAAAACTGATAAAACAAATAAATCCTGCGATTGTAAATGCTCATTATATTACTAGCCATGGATTTATAGCAGCATTAATTAAAAGTTTATTAGGGTTGAAATATGTTTTGGTGCAATCAGCATGGGGAACAGATATTCTAGTAACACCTAACAAAAGTTATTTTTATAAGTTTATTACAAAATATTCTTTAAATAAAGCAAATGTTGTAACTTCAGATTCTGAATATATGTCTGATGTTATTAAAAAACTTTCTAAAACCAAGTGTATTACTTTTCCTTTTGGATTGGATTCTTTACCTGATGCTAAAATTGAAGATAAAGATGATAATTTATGTTTTTCTAATCGTGCATTAACAGAAAATTACAATATTGATAATGTTATTTATGCTTTTGCATCAATGGCTTTTAAAAATGAAAAACTAAGATTAGTTATTGCTAATGATGGTTCAATGCGTAATGAATTAATTGAGATTACTAAAAATATTGGTTTAAGTGATAGAATTGAGTTTAAAGGATTTTTATCTGCTTCACAACAAAATGAAATATATAAAAAATCAACTTATTATTTTTCTTTACCTACTTCCGATTCTACTTCAGTTTCTTTGTTAGAAGCTATGGCTTATGGATGTGTCCCAATATTATCTGATTTGCCAGCAAATAAAGAATGGGTTGTAAATGGTAAAAATGGTGTGATTTATAAATCAAAAGAAGATTTTGTAAATCATATTCCAGAAAAGTTAGTAGCTTTTAATGAAAATAGAAATATTATTTCTAAACGAGCAATTTTTAATGATTCAATTTTAAATTTAGTAAATAACCTTAAACAAAGCTTTAATATTCAGTAATGAAAATTCTTTTACTAACTCAATATTATCCTCCTGAAATTGGTGCTCCGCAAAACCGATTATCTGAGCTTGCAATTAGGTTAAAACAAATGGGTGATGAGATAGTCGTTTTAACTGCTTTGCCAAATTATCCCCATCAAGAAATTTATGAAGAATACCGTGGGAAAAGAAAAGTGAAAGAAATTATTGATGGTATTGAAGTTCATCGTACATGGATATTTGTCAGAAAAAGCAGTTCAATATTTTTAAGGTTGTTAAATTATTTTTCCTTCGTATGGAGTTCATTCTGGTATGGCTGGTTTAGA
>CAIQJL010000141.1 GCA_903872185.1 uncultured Bacteroidota bacterium
ATTAATGATTTCTGGAAAAAAAATTATTGTAGTAATGCCCGCTTATAATGCGGAAAAAACCCTTGAAACTACTTTTCGGGAAATACCATTTGATATTGTTGACGATGTAATTGTTGTTGATGATGCGAGTAAAGACAATACATTTGAAGTTGCTAAAAAAATTGGAATTAATCATGTGATTAAACATGAAAAAAACAAAGGTTATGGTGGAAATCAAAAAACCTGTTATGATACAGCTTTAGAATTAGGTGCCGATATTGTTATTATGGTTCATCCAGATTATCAGTATACACCTAAGCTTATTCCTTCAATGAGTTATTTGTTAAGCGATGGACTTTTTCACGTTGTAATGGGATCAAGAATTTTAGGTAAGGGTGCATTAAAAGGTGGAATGCCACTTTATAAATATTTTTTTAATAGGATACTTACTTTTTCACAGAATTTTATAATCGGACAAAAACTATCTGAATATCATACAGGATATAGAGCATTTACAAAAGAAGTTTTACAGAAAATTAATTATCATGCAAATTCAGATGATTTTGTTTTTGATAATCAAATGCTAGCTCAAATATTTTATGCAGGATATGAAATTGCTGAAATTACCTGTCCAACAAAATATTTTACCGATGCCTCTTCTATTAATTTTAGCCGTAGTTTTAAATATGGTTTAGGTGTTTTGGGCACTTCTTTTAAATACCGGTTTCAAAAAATGGGACTTGCAAATTATTCTATTTTCAAAAAGGGATAAATGTCTGACAATAAAAATAATCAAAGCATTTGCGGATACTGTAAAAGCATAGAAAGTGTAGTTAAATATAAAACTTTCGATATTTTTGATAATCAGTTTACAATTAATAAATGTAAAAATTGTAACGCATACTTTTTAGCTCCCCGCCCTACCTCAGAACAAATTTCACAGGCGTATGATTCTTCATATTATGGCGAGAAAGAGGAAAAATTTTCTTCGCCATTAGTTGAAAAAATTCTCGATTATTTTAGAAGTGGAAGAGCACGAAGAGTAAGTAAATATTTAAAAGCCGGAGCTAAGGTTCTTGATGTAGGCTGTGGTAATGGTCGCTTTTTAAAATATTTATTAAAGTATGGAACTTTCGAGTTATACGGAACCGAAATGGAAGGTAATAGTGCAAAAAGAGCTTCAAGGGTAAAAGAAATTAATCTTAAAACAGGAACTCTAGATTCTGGTGATTTTGAAGATAATTTTTTTGATGCAATTTCGCTTTTTCATGTATTTGAACATCTTGTCGAACCAAAAGAGACCATAATAACAATAAGTAAAATGGTAAAACCTGGTGGTATAGCGGTGTTTTCGTTTCCAAATATAGCAAGCTTTCAGGCTAGGTTTTTTAAAGGAAAATGGCTTCATTTAGATCCACCTCGTCATTTGTTTTTTTTCGACCCAAAAGATTTTATTGAAATAATGAAAGAATATGGGTTTAATGTTATTTCAAAGCATAATGTTTCTTTTGAGCAGAACCCTTTTGGCATGGTTCAAAGTTTATTAAATTTTACAACAAAAAAGCGCGAAGTATTATTTGAATCTTTAAAAGGAAATGCAAATTATATTAAAGAATATTCAAAAATAAATCTTCTCTTTCAGAAATTATTTTTTGTGTTTACAATGCCATTTTTTGCTTTTACCGATTTAATAGTGGCTTTGTTTGGTAAATCTGCAACGATAGAAATTAGTTTCAGAAAAAAACTATAAAGTGTAATTTATCATTCATTATTGCTACATTTCTTTATTACTTTGTAGTTAAAAAAATATTGCATGGAAAAGGGAAGAGATACAAAGCCGCATATTGGAATTTATGGACGAAGAAACAATGGCAA
>CAIQJL010000142.1 GCA_903872185.1 uncultured Bacteroidota bacterium
TCATTAAACTGTGCTACAGTTTCATTTGTTAATTCACTTATTACGACAACTTGTGTTGAGGAATTAAAAATAAATTCACCTTTATATTCTTTTACCTTTACAGGCTTTGGAATAACATTAACATTTGTTTGAGCAAAAAGCTGAAAACAATTAACAAATAATAAAGAAAATAAAACAAAAAACAACTTCATATTCTAAAATTTCTTTAATGACCGATAGATTTTTTTTGATTAAAATCAATTCCCTGTTTTCTTAAAATCCCCGATACTTTAAATGCATAAAATGCTAAATAAGCAAAACAAGCAACCCCAACAAGATAACTCCACTGTATTCCCAATAGATTATCGGCTGAAACAACACCTTGTAATAAACTAATTACCCCACCTCCCATTATCATCATAATTAAAAAGCTTGAACCAGTATTAGTATGCTTTCCCAACCCTGCAATTGCTAATGTAAAAATACATGGCCATAAAGTACTACAAAATAATCCAACACTTATAAATGCATAAACACTAACCATACCATCACTTAACATACCAACAAATAAAGCTACTATACCTAACATGGAAAACAACAATAACTGACGGGCAGGATTTCCTTTGCTAAGAATATCAGCAATAATTAAAGCAATAATTACAAACGCATAAATATAAAATGGCGTAATATCATGGTTTGCAATTTTATTAACAACTAGAAAAACTCCAAAAGCAATATATGGCATTAAAAATCTCATAATATCTTTCATACTACCTTTAATATTAAATGCTCCAACTGATGATGTCCAACGACCAATCATTAAACTAGCCCAGAATAATGAAATAAAAGGCGCTATTTTGTCCGTTGTTAAACCAATGTGTTGTTTCATAAACTCAGGCAAATTACTAGCTGTTGACACTTCAACTCCAACATAAACAAAAATGCCAATCATCCCTAATACTAATTGTGGATAATTTAAAGCACCTTTCCTCTCATTTCCAGTATTAGTCTTTATAGAATCATCATCATTAATAGAAGAAAGTTTATTTGGAATAGATGAGAATTTAAAAACTATTGCAACTATAATAAACGCTGCACCTAAAATTAGATAAGGAATTTTAATACTTGATATATCAGCCACTTTAACACCTGATGTGGCAACAGTTCCAAAAATAGCAAAACTAACTAACAATGGCCCAATAGTAGTTCCAAAATTATTTATACCACCAGCCATACTTAATCGTTGTGAACCTTTTTTTGGATCACCCATATTAATTGCAAGTGGATTTGCAGCTATTTGTTGAAGCGAAAAACCTAATCCAACAATAAATAATCCAGAAATCATTAATGGAAACGATGCAGTTTGAGCAGCAGGATAAAATAACAAAGTACCAATAGCAGAAATAATTAAGCCCAAAGAAATTCCATTTTTATATCCAATTCTGTTTAAAATGTCTCCTTTTGAAGATTTAGAAACTAAAAAATAAATTAATGAACCAACAGTATATGCAACATAAAAAGCAAACGAAACCATTTGTGATTGCCATTGTAACAGATGCAGTTTTTCTTTAAAAACTGGTATTAGTATATCGTTACTTGCAGCTACAAATCCCCAGAAAAAAAACACTGAAATTAATGTAACTAATGTTGAAGATTTATTTGAATTTTCCATAAATCAACTTGACTTTTTTAAAGATAATTTTTTATAAGAATAATATTGATAAACCTGAACTAGAATTATTCCAGTTAAAATAAACGCACAACCTAAAAGTGCTCTAATACTCATTTGTTCATTTAGTATAAGCCAACCCCCAACAGCTGCAAAAAGCGACTCAGCTGATAATATTAATGAAGCTGATGCAGGATGTGCATTCTTTTGTCCAACAACTTGCAAGGTAAATGCAACACCTACTGATAAAATTCCGCCATATAACAACGGCCCCCATGCAAACATTATTGAATTTAAATCTATTATTTCAAATGAAAATGCAGTAATTAAACTTAAAATACCACAAACTAAAAATTGCTGTAAAGCCAAAAGAATAGGATCTATCTGTTTAGATAAATATCCAACTAATAAAACATGAACCGCCCAAAGAACAGCGCTTATCGACACCCAAATATCACCAACAGACATTGTGAATCCTTCTTTAACACTCAACAAATATAAACCAGCTATTGCCAACGCAGCTGCTGGCCATATAATTTTAGGAACAAGCTGTTTTAAAATTATCCCAAAAATTGGAACAAAAATCACATATAAGCCAGTAATAAAACCGGCATTACCTGCGGTAGTACTTACCATTCCAATTTGCTGTGCAGAAGAAGCAAGGAAAAGAATTGTTCCTAATAATAATCCAAATAAATAATTATTCCTTTTACTTGACCTTATTAATTTTTCTTTTTTAGGTTTCATCAATAAAACAACTGGTAAAAGAATTAAACTTCCCATTATAAACCTTATTCCATTAAAAAGAAATGGCCCAATATATTCCATTCCAACTTTTTGAGCAACAAAAGCAAAGCCCCATATTATTGCTGCCAATGTTAACAACAAGACTGATATAAATTGTTTGTTTTTCAAAAAATAAATATTAATATTTTACCAATTTATGCACAACAACTCCTTTTGAATAACTTATTCTAATAAAATATATTCCAGAGACTAGATTTTTTGTGTCAAATGTTATTTTATTCTCATTTAAGCCAAGATTTATTGATTTAATTTTAATCATTTGTCCATCAATTTTCGTCAATTCTATATAATAAGTACCAAAATAATTATCAGGAAATATAACGTTAACAATATCTGCAATAGGATTAGGATAAATTAAAATTCCTGATAATAAAATATCGCGGCACAATCCTGTTGACAAAACTGTAATTGTATCTATTAAGGTGTCAGATAAGCAACCATCCGAAACAATCAATTTAACAGGATAAATTCCAGGTAACGAATAAACATGATTTGGGTTTGGAGTATTATCAGTCATACCATCACCAAAATACCATTGATAAGTAGTAGCATAAGTTGATTCGTTAGTAAAATTAATCTCTGCACCATTATCAACCCATGAGAAATTAGCAACAGGATTAAAGACACCTATATTCCAAGTTGTTAAACTATCAAAAACTGTACTATCTGCAACTTGTTGTAGGAAAAGTGCTATTTGAGGAGTTAAACTAGAAATATAACTTAATCCTGTAGAAGGTTTCTTGAAGATTGTTGAATAAAATACACATGCAGTTAAGTATGTACCTGCAATACTGGGATGACTATAATCACTTATCCAAAGGTCAATACTAGGATTTGCATTCCAACTTTTTTTCCATGCCATTCCGGCAGGAGCTACTGTACATTCTAACATATCTCCCATTTCTAAATAACTTTGACGTAATCGTGCACCCATTCCTTCAAAAGTACATACCGGTGGATATGAAGCACAATTTGATGCATCGCCATATTTTCTACCCCAAGTCATATAAAAAACGGTTTGTGTACATTGATTATTTTTATGAATAAGACTATCTAATATATAAGCATAAGGATATACTTCTGCCTGTACCTGAGCAGGACTAAAAGATGGTAACTGGCTCTGTTCTTGTAATACAACATAATCCCAAGGTGCTGAATTTATTTTTGATAATGATGTTGCATCAGTAGAATGAAGCTGAAAAGTACAGCCACCTGGAGTATTAGAATCTACTGTTATTGTTTCGCCACCAGATAAAGATAAATTCTTGATAGTATTTGGTAAATCATTCACCGCAGTATAACTATTACCTAAGAAAAGTATTTTTTTTGATTGCCCATATGAATAATAACATATGGCAAACAAAATTATCATTATAAAAGTTATTTTCATAATTTTACTTATTTTTAAGACACAAATACTTTGCAGAAATAAAAGTTTTTGATATAATTTTTTCTTCCTTTTCATCTACAAAAAAAGGTTGCGAAGAAGTTAAAATCCTTAAATTACTCATTGAACAGGTCTTTAATTCTTCAACCATTGGGCAGCCAAAAAGCATACAGCTTAATTTTTGCTCCTTTGTTATTCTATTCATGACTTACTATAATTTTAAATTTCTTAATATTTTTAATTCCACTTGAAATACTTATAAAATATAGCCCATTTGAAAGTTCAGAAGTAGAAATATTAAATTCTTCATCTCCTCCCGAACCCATAGTTTTATACCCGCTTAATATTTCTTTACCAGTAATATCGGAAATAACATACTTCACATTAATACCAGGTTCATCTACTACATTAATATATAAGTTATCTTTTACTGGGTTTGGATATAAATTTATTTCACTGACTTTTTCAGATTCAGGTATTTCAGTAGTAGAACCAATTTTAAATTGATAATCAATACCGCTTCCAAAATCACCACCCCAAATTTTAGCATATGCACCACCAACAAGCCTCAACCTAACACTTCCACCTCCATCATTATTTGCCCAGAAAGAAAGCCCATCATCATCAAAATCGTATACTTTAAAACGGTAACAACCAGGTGCCAGAGGAATTGTATCTTTATTTAAAACACTTGGCACAAATGTATTTTTTTGAAAAACAATATTACCCTGATCGTCTATAATTTGGTACATATTCTCATTAGGATACAAATTAGCATAAAAATATACTATAATAGTACTATTGTATGTTGGAACAACATCAAAAAATGATTTCATTTCATTATTCCATGAATACTGATCAACTCCACCATTTGGTGAGGATAATGTTACACGAAATGTATTTCCTGAAAAAGTTCCCCAATTAAAGGCAGGTAAATAGACAGAAACAGTATCCATAAAAGATAAATTCCCATTCCATGTATAAGTATTAGTATTTCCACCATCTGGTCCATAAGTAATATTTAATGAAGTAAGCAAAGTACTACCAGTGTTTTTAATAATAATATGGGGCTTACCACATACTGGATTAAATCTACCATAAAGTATATTTTTACTTGGAGAAATTAATGCTTCTATTGCTGCATCCAAAGAGAAATTCGCACTTGAGTATTGAATTAATTGTGATTCTATAACATAATTACCATACAAATCTGATTCCGGATCATAATCTATTTGCAAATTATTTCCAGTAACAAATGGCGTTAATTCAAATTCACGAATTTTACCTTCCATTCCGGGACACCATCCTGCACGAGAATATATCCAGGTACCTCCTTGCGGAAATAATGGATTCCAGCCACAATTCTGAACAATTTGCCAATTAAACTGTTCTACACCATCTACGTTTAGCCTGTGTATTTTAGGACAAAACTCAGCGCAATTGGTTGAATTATCAAACTGATGCCCTGTAGTACATATTCTTAATTTATAAGTTGAAGATAATGTATCCAAGGAAATTGTTTTATTTAATATTGTTTGATTAATGTTACTTAAACCAAAATCGCCCTGCCAAACATTTTCTATTTTAACAATATTTCTAGGTGGAGTACCTTCAATAAATGCAAATTTCATATTTAATAATTCCTGAAAATTACCAGCAGTTAAATGAACCGAATCTACAAGTAATTTTCGAAAATCCGTAACATCATATATCCATGTCCAACCAGTTCCTAAGCTTAAATTATTACCGTAAGGTGTTATGAATCTCCCTAACTCATATCTATTAATTCTTTCATAAGGAGAACTGTAATAAGGCATATTAATTCGCCTTATAATTGTATCTGGTGTTACTAAACTAGAACTGGTAGTTGAACCATTTGAATTAAAAGTATAATTATAATAACTTGGCCATAAAACTAAAGTATCTGTAGCTTGGATTGGATTTAATGTATTATTAAAAACAATAACTGAAAGTGGTGACTTTGGAATTGTATCGACGACTAAAACAGAATCAACAAAAGAACTATAAACACCTTGTTCTAATGTTATCTGAGGTCTAGAATATTGATTTGTTAAATTTTTAAATCTATTTATTCCTGAAAAATTCATGCGATTTGGTAATCCAAACATAATTCCATTTGCATTATTCGAAGATAAATCATTTAACACCGTACCTGAAGTTTCATTTAAATTATAACTAACTAATAAATTTGAATAATAAGGATGATTTATTGTAACAGCGTTATTCATCAATGACTGAATTTCAGTTTGAGTAAATTCTTTATTCCATACAGAAAAATCATCAATAAAACCATCATACCATGATTCATAAGTAATACTACATCCAATTCTAAATTTTTTAATACCATTCATTAAAATTGTTTTACCAGTTCCATTCTGATATAATTGACCATTTAAATATATTGCCATATTACCAGTCGTAGCATTTTTAACAAATGCCCAATGATTCCACTTTCCTTTATAATCAGCTGGACTACCAACAATTTTTTCAATTCTATCATTTACATTATTTGAACCAGCATCCCAATAAACATGCTCGTCGCTCCAAGGTAAATGCACATTTAAAATTCTTCTGTTTAATGAATCAACTGCTTCAAAAATTGAATTACTCTGAGGGTTTTCATCTGGATCGCCATACATCCAGAATGCAACTGTAACCTGATTAGTTAAAGAATTAAAAGCAGTTGCTGGTATTTCAACATAATCGGTTCCTTCAAAATCTAAATAATTATCATTTGTAACACTATTCAAACCTGATTTCCATAATGTATTATCGCCATATAGAGGAACCGCAGAAGTTAAATCACTAACAGTTGAAAATTCAAAAATTATATTTGAAGTTCCATCCCATACAAATGAATTATAAAAATCAAAATCAAGCCACCCACTTGGTGAATTCAATAATCTATGATCAAAAACCTTTGAAAAACCACTATTCGAATAAGTTGAATTATCTAGAGTATCTGCTACTGTTGATTTCATTCTTATAATTATTCTTGCATTACCAATCATGTTTTGCAAAAGTTTAATTTTCATTCCTGAAATCGGACCTGCAACTATGCCAATACTTGTTAAATTTGCAGCCTTATATATAAAAACTGATTTCCCTTCACTATTTCCTGATTGCAAAAAAGGGATTATTTCTAATCCAGAACCTAAAACACCAGTCACTAATGATGTAGTTCCTGTATATGTTATTGATCTCTCAAAACGAGGCAAAAAAGTAAAAGATGGTGTATACATCAACATTGACGAATCAGGTGTTTGTCCATCAATAATGTAATTTGGGTGAAATAATAAATTTGAATCTAAATGGCCTGTATGTTCATATAAATTAGAGTATGTTAAATAATCCCACTCACCACATTGAGGATTCTGTGCTGGATCACATTTTAAAGTATAATACATTAAAACTTTCTCGTACGAAATTGTATCTGAAGGAAAATGAAACCAACCTTCTTTTGGCGCGCCCCAGCCTGGATTTACTGGCCATGCCCAATTAAAAGTATTAACCCAAGTAGTATCTCCTGGCCCGGCAACTGAATCGTTGTAGGTAAATACTCCAATAAATAAAACTACAACAATTATAAATCTTTTCATTTTGTTAATTAATTGAAGAAAATTTCGTCAATAAAGAAAAACGAAGGACTTCCTGCTCCTGGATGCCATTCTGGAAGATTACCTGGTTTACGAACTATAATTTTTATATATCGTGCATTCAATTTATTAATTTCAAAAACAAAATCTTTTTTAATTGCACCCCATTTATTTCTAGGTACATCATTTTTAACAATTGACACCTGTTTAAAGTCTTTTCCATTTGAAGACACCCAAAACTCAACTTCAGGTGGAAAAAGTATCCAAGGTCCAACATCTTGTAAAAAACCTGCACCAATTTTAGATAATGTTCTGGACTTTCCTAAATCAACAATTGCAGTTAAATCAACATCCTGATAACCTTGCCAATCGCCAGTTCTAAAATCAAGTCCACCTCTAATTCCATCAATTAAAGCAATATCACCACCAGCCGAATACTGCGGATTATACTTTGCTAATATTTTAACTATTACGCCGTCCTGAATTCTATTTAATGTTCCTGTCATTATTTTACTTTTATTACCAGAGGCATCGATTGCAATTGCTTTAATAGTTGTTGTTTTATTTATTTCAAATGGTTTTAAATATTCTGTAGAATTTACAGTAGGTTCGGTGTTATCAAGAGTAAAATATATTTTACAATCATTTTTAATATCGTGCAAATTAACAATTGTTTTTCCTGTAAAAGCACGTTTTCCATTTTGAATAAAAGGAACTGGAATTATTATTTTTTCATTAATTAATGACTTAGGGCAATTATCTGCTAAAACTCCCCAGTTTGCAGATGGTGTTGAACCCATTTCAAAAATAAGCTCACCACCTTTTAATAAATCTTTGCTGGTTATAAAAGTCTTATTGTATACAATTCCATTTAATTTTGCAGATTGAATATAAAAGTTTTCTGTAGAAATATTTTTTGCAACAACTGTGAAATTATTTCCATTTGCAACGCTAATTACAGATTTCGAGAACAACGGTGTTCCTATTATATAAATATTTGAGCCAGGTGTTACGGGATAAAAACCTAAAGAAGAAAAAACAAACCAAGCCGACATTTGTCCACAATCTTCGTTTCCACACAAACCATCTGGTGAATTTTTATAAAGTTCGTATTGAATTTTATGAACTATTTCCTGAGTCTTGAATGGCTTTCCTGCAAAATTATAAAGATAAGCCATATGATGACTTGGCTCATTTCCATGAGCATACTGACCAATTAATCCAGTAATATCAGCTTGTTCACGACCAGATGTTTTAACATCAGCTAGAAACATTGAATCAAGTTTATCTGCAAACTTATTTTTGCCACCATGCAACTCCATTAAACTATTAATATCCTGAGGAACATAAAAACTATATTGCCATGAATTTGCTTCAGTATAATTAAAATTAACTTCATTAGGTTTAAATGGTGAAAACCAAGTTCCATTCATTTTTGCACGCATAAAACCAGTAGAATCATCATAAATATTTTTATAATACTGAGCTCTTTCAATAAATGTATTATAATCTGCAGTATTATTTAATGATTTTGCCATCATTGCAATACACCAATCATCAAAAGCATATTCAAGAGTTTTTGAAACGCTCTCGCCTTCATCGGTTGCTAATACACAGCCATTTTTAACAAAGGAAGCCAAACCTGCACTTTGTTGATTAGCGCTAGCTTTCATGGCCTCCAATGCTTTATTACCATCAAAGTTTCTAATTCCTTTTGCCCATGCATCATAAATAACAGGTACAGCATGGTAACCAATCATGCAATTTGTTTCATTTGCAGAAAGCTCCCAAACAGGAAGTAATCCGCCTTGTTCCTGTTGAGCTAAA
>CAIQJL010000143.1 GCA_903872185.1 uncultured Bacteroidota bacterium
ATTTGCAATTTAATGAATTGGGCATAATGTTAAAGGGATAGCGCAATAAATTATTTTTTGATGTATTTATAATAAATCTATGCGAAATAAGGTTTAAGTATTATCACTTAACCTTTATTGCATATGAAATACCTGATAGTTTTTCTTTTTTTTGCTGGGGTTACTGATTTTTGCAATGCACAATTTAATAATCCTAAAGAAGGTGAATATATCATTTACCCTGTTCCATATCGACATGTAAGAGAAGCTGACATTATGTGGTCTAAAACTGTCTGGCGAATGATGGATTTACGCGAAAAAATTAATCTTCCGATTTATTATCCAACAACGCCAATGGATAATAGATATAGCCTAATTGATTTGCTTTTATATGGAATAAAAAAAGAAGGTATTGTAGCATATAGTCCAGATGAACAAGATGAGTTTTCTAAACCATTGACATGGAAAGATATTGAAGATAGATTTGGTGTGAGAAATGACACTGTATATATTGAAGATTCCGAAACTGGTGAATCTGTTATGAAGGTTATTAAAACTGAAATGGAAACATCAGAGGTGAAGAAAATTATGATAAAAGAGCAATGGTATTTCGATAAACAAAGTTCACAATTAGAAGTGAAAATTATTGGAATTTGCCCAATTAGAGAATATCAAAAAGATGAATCCTATTCAGAAAACACATTAGATAACGAAGAACCAGAATTGGCAATGAAAAAAATTTTCTGGGTATATTTTCCTTCTGTTAGATTTCTTTTTGCAAATAATTTTGTTTTTAATCCTTTTAATGATTCTCAGCGTTTAAGTTATGATGATTTGTTTTTTAAACGACGCTTTAGTAGTTATGTGTTTCAGGAATCAAATGTTTACGATAATAGATATATAGGAGAATATAAAAAAGGTTTGGATGTACTATTAGAATCTAAAAAAATTGAAGACGGTATTTTTGTATTTGAACATGACTTGTGGGAGTATTAGACTGTCCCAAAGCAAATGTTAGAGTTATCTCCAACATTATTAATTTTTATTGTATTGTTTAAGGTTATGTGAAATAAAAAATCCCGCAATTGCGGGATTTTTTATTTTATAGATTTTTTCACTATTATGAAGGAACAACCACAGCTTTAGCTGTATTAACTCGTTTTTCCTTAATTCTAGCTTTTTTACCAGTAAGTCCGCGTAGATAAAATAATTTAGCACGGCGCACTTTACCACTTTTATTTAATTCAATTTTGTCAATAAATGGAGAATTGTCTGGGAAAATTCTTTCAACACCAACTCCATTGGAAATTTTACGAACTGTAAAAGTTGATTTTACACCAGATGCTTTGCGTTGAATTACTACTCCACGGAACAACTGAATACGTTCTTTATTTCCTTCTTTAATTTTATAGTGAACAGTAATTGTGTCGCCACTTTTAAATTGTGGTAACTCTGTTGCTGTTAACATTTCATTTTCAAATACTTTAACTAAGTCCATCTTGCGTTAATTTCTAATTGTGATACTTTTTCAAACGGACTGCAATATTACAAAAAATTTTAATTCAAAATACTATAAGTGTAAAAAATATTTAAATAGACCTAACAGGTCTAAAAGACATGTTAGATTTATATTTATAAAAAAAGGAGCCGAAGCTCCTAATTTATTAATGTTTTTTCTCTTCTCCTTGAATTTTAAATTTCTCTGGATTTTCTTTAACAATTGCACGGTAAAATGCATCGTTATAGCCTGGTTGTTTAACTTTCGGATTTCTTTGACCAGGAACAACAGTTTTCACATTACCATCTAAATACTTGGTAAATAAGAAAGCATAAAGTTGTTTCCATCTTTTTACTGTTCCGTTTCCAGCGTTTACACTATAATTTGTTAAAAACTCAAGAGCTTTCTTAGGGTCAGTTTTATATAGTGCTTCTGCTTCTTTATCAATATTTGTAGTGTTATCAATATATTTTGATTCAAGTTCGCGTTGAACAGGTTGAATTTCTTTAATCATATCGCTATAACGTGTGTATGCTAAATTCGAAACCTGATTAAAAGCCCAGAATGCAGATGTTTCACTAAATTCCATCATAGAACCATTACCTACAGCAAATGATTCTGGAACCTTTGTTATGCCGCAATACATTGGAGTGTATACGCAAGTATAGCTATCATCAACACCAAACCAGTGAATTCCACCAATAGGGTTTGGTAACCATGATCTTCCTTGAGAAACAAATGTAAAACCAGTTTGTTGTGTACTTATAGCACGTTCATGTAAATATGTAACGCTATCTAATTTCCAAACCATAGGTCTCCAACGAACAATACATTGAAATGGTCCAGCACCAATATCTTTAGTCATATCCATTTTTGTTCCCTGATAATAGTCGCGCATAAGTTCCATTGCTTCATGAATGCTAATTTTTTTATCTGGTTTAATATATAAAGGCATTCTGTTTTTAAGATTATAACCCATTGCATAATCTTCATATTTTCCCATGTCTTTATTTACACGATTAAACATTGCCCAAACGCGTGCTTCGCAAAAACGTGCACCTTCAAAATCTAATGGAGCATATGCATCTGAAAAGCTAAAGTCTTTGTCTTCTCCGGTATAATAACCCATTTTTTTAGCAAATGTAATTACGTCTGCAGAATGAAAAACTGTTTGTTTTGGATCGAAAAAATTATTTTTCTTTTGAAATGGGAAAGTTGTTATACGTGCATGATTTGCATGTCCTGAAATACATCCATCTGGAATTTGAATAGCTACCCAAACAGCACCTTTGCTATAATCTAATTTGCCTTTTGCATCTTTTTTACCTGGACCTTTTCCAATCATTTCAAGTATCCAAACTTCATTTGCGTCAGAAATTGAAAATGATTCGCCAGTGCTATAATATCCGTATTCGCTAATTAATTCTGAAAATATTTTTATGGCTTCACGGGCAGTTTTTGCACGCTGTAAAGTTGTGTAAATTAATGTGCCATAGTCAACTAGTCCTGTAGTGTCTTGTAATTCTTCTCTACCAGTATATGTTGTTTCTCCAATTGTTACCTGGTTCTCATTTTGGTTTCCAATAACTGAAAATGTATGAGTTACCTGTTTCATTTTTCCAAGAAATTTTCCGGTATCCCATTCATAAATATCTACAATGGTTCCTTCGGGATAATTTGCAGCAGGTCTGTAATATAATTCACCATAAAGTACGTGACTGTCGGCATGGTATGAAACCATAGTAGAACCGTCAGCTGAAGCACCTTTAGTAATTAAAAGATTGGTACAGGAAAAAGAAGATTGCGAAAACCCTAATCCTACAACCAGAGATAAAGCTAAAATAATTTTCTTCATGATATTTATTGTTGATTATTTTAAAAATTTGCTTGACAAAGTTATAAAAATTGTTTTGGCATTAACTATTCCAAAATAGCTATAAAATATGTTTTAGAAATAAATTTAAAGTTTTAAATTATTAGGTCATTGCTAAGCATGTGCCGAAGCAAACTACTGTTATTAAATGATTAAAACAAAACCATTTCGTCAATAACAGATTCCCCGGCTTTGTCGTTTAATCGTTTTACCAGTTCAGTGCGTATCATCATTAATTCCTGACGAAGTATTGACGAATGAATTTTTACAAATAGTTTTCGGTGTTGAATTTTTAATTCTAAAGTTTTAGCTGCAATTTTTTCGCCAACAACATCTGGCCACGATTTAATCAATGTAATTTCTGAAAGTTTACCTTTTAACTTATATGCCTCAACATATTCGCTAATTACCTCACTGATAGATCGTGTATTATTCCGTCTCATTTTATAGCACCCATTTCAAGGTTAAATATAGAGTATTCAGAATTAACAGGCTCAAGAACTTTTTTTATCCTGTTTTTGTCTGTATCTGAAATAAATATTTGTCCAAAGTGTTGTTCGCCTACGAGCTTCATTAATAAAGATACACGTGTATTATCAAGTTTGTCGAAAATATCGTCTAGTAAAAGTAAAGGAGTGAAGTCGTTTTTTTCTTTAATAAAATCGAATTGAGCTAATTTTAAAGAAAGTAAAAAGCTTTTTTGTTGCCCTTGCGAACCATTTGTTCGAACAGGGAAACCATCAATTTTAAAAACCAAATCGTCTTTGTGAATTCCACATGTTGTATATTGAACAATATTATCGTGTTCAAATGATTTATTTAAAATATTTCTAAAATCTTCATTTTCCAACTGGGATCGATAACTAAGTTCAATAACTTCATTTCCGCCAGAAATATGACGGTAAAAACCTTCAAAAACCGGTGTTAATTTTTCTATAAATTCTTTTCGTTTACTATATATTGGATTTCCGAGCTGTGTTAATTTGTCATCATAAATCTCAAGAGTTTCTTTATCGATTTTATTTTTTCTTGTAAATTCTTTTAATAATGCATTTCGTTGTTTAAGGATTCTATTGTAGCTTATTACATCATTTAAATATGTCTTGTCGTACTGCGAAATTACTCCGTTAATAAACTTTCTGCGTTCTTCACTTCCTTCTGATATTAAATTTGCATCATAGGGCGAAACAATAACTAAAGGCAGTAAACCTATGTGATCAGAAAACCTGTGGTATTCTTTTTTATTTCTTTTGAATTGTTTTTTGTCATCTTTTTTCACACCACAAAAAATATTCTCTGTGGTTTCATTACGCTCATATATTCCGTTTATTAGGAAAAGATTATCACCATGTCTAATGTTTTCGTGATCGGTGTTGTTAAAATAACTCTTGCAAAAAGATAAATAATAAATAGCATCAATTAAATTAGTTTTTCCTGCTCCGTTATTTCCTGCAAAACAATTAATTTTAGAAGAAAAATCGAGTGATATTTCTGCAAGATTTTTAAACCCTAAAAGATCAATATGTTTTAAAAAAAGATTCATATTTTATTGTTGTAAAATTAGTAAAAAATGCCCGATAATTATTGTTTAAATAACTTACTAATTGTTATTGCATTAAATGAAGTTATTGTTAAAAGCGAGTTTTTTATAAAAATTGCTTATTAAATATGAGCATTACTTTTTCTAAAATTTTCTAAAGTTGAAAATTTTGTGTAGGTTTGCGGTTTAAAAAAAACGTAGAATACTATAAGTGTATGGCAAACAAGGATAAAGATGTTATTGGTCACGAAATAGAACAAGTTGGAAATGTTCTTACAAAAACTGAACAGTTTATTGAGAACAACCGTAAAATTTTAATGATTGTTGTTGGTGCAATAATTTTAGTTGTTGGGGGATATTTGGGTTATAAAAAACTTTATATAGCTCCAATGGAAGAGGAAGCTAATCAGGAAATGTTTATGGCTGAACAATATTTTGCAAAAGATTCTTTTAATCTTGCTTTAAACGGCGATGCTCAATATCCTGGTTTTTTAACAATAATTGAACAATATGGTTCAACTAAAGCTGGAAATTTATCTTATTATTATGCTGGTATAAGCTATTTAAATACAGGTAAATTTGATAAAGCAATTCAATATCTAAGTGATTTTAGTTCAGATGATAAATTATTATTTCCTGTGTCGCAGGGTGCAATGGGCGATGCAAATATGGAATTAGGTAAGACAGAAGAAGCTTTAACTTTTTACAAAAAAGCTGCTGATGAAAAACCAAACGAATTTACTTCACCAATTTATTTAATGAAAGTAGGATTTGTTTTAGAAAAACTTAACAAATGGGAAGAAGCGCTTGCTGTTTATGAAAGAATTGAAAAAGAATACAATCGCTCTAATGAGGGTAGGAAAATTGAAAAGTATATTACCCGCGCAAAATTAAAATTGAACAAATAATTATAAAATTAAATCCCGATTTTTTCGGGATTTTTTATTAAACACAAATATGGTAACAAATCTCAAAAATCAGTCAAACGTTGATGATAATATTTTTCCTGATGCTAGTTCAATGAGAATTGGAGTTATTGTAGCTGAATGGAATAGTAAAATAACAGATGCTTTATTAGAAGGAGCTCTTGATACATTAAAAAAATGTAATACAGCCGACGAAAATATTATTGTCAGATATGTGCCTGGAAGTATAGAACTTACTTCTGGTGCAAAATATTTGGCAGAGTTAACAAATGTCGACGCTGTAGTTTGTATTGGTTGTGTTATACAAGGTGATACTAAACATTTTGATTATGTATGCCAGAGTGTAACTCAGGGAATTACAGAATTAAATATTAAATATCCAATTCCATTTATTTTTGCTGTTTTAACAACAAATAATTTTCAGCAGGCAATTGATAGAGCTGGTGGAAAACATGGCAACAAAGGTGCTGAATGTGCACTTACTGCTGTTAAAATGGTTGAATTAAAAAGAAGCTTTTAAGGAATTACGAATAATAAAATAAAAATAAGGTTTTAGTTTATTATTCGTAATCAGTAATCAAATCATTCGTAATTGTTTATAAGTAATTATTTATTCATATAGTCAGCAACCCATCCTGGATCTTCCATAGAATTTAAAAGTTTATATAAATTCTCTCCATAAAAAAAATCGTTAATTGTTTTTATTCCAAATTGTTGAAGCATTTCCATTTGTCCTTCAGTTGGAATTCTTGGTTTTCCTGCCCATCCTTTAATATTAGGCGATCCATCATATGGTGGTTCTGAATAACGTAATTTCCATAATTCATCTAAAATTTCTGGACCATCTATTCCTGCATCTTTTAATAAATTTTTTCCGTCAGGATTTGCATAAGATTGTTGAATTCCAACAATTTGATGTAGCCAATCCTGCCTTCCTAAAAAAGTACGGGTTACAACTCCTTTATCCGATATCTCAATAATTGCGTAATTTATTAATCCTTGAAAATTAGGTTGAAGGCTTAAACCAAAATATCTTTTTGCCATTTTAGTACTGTCTTGCGAAAATGCTTTATTACTGCAAAAAAATAAAGTTGTAATGAAAACAGATAAAAATAATATTTTGTTCTTCATAATATGTTTTTTACAAAAGTAAGTGATACAAGTTATTTGCCAAACATTTTATTAATAAGATTTCAAATTTTGTGATTGCCAAAATAGACGTTAACTTTGTTAGCTTTTTTAAAATATAAATAATGACTTCAATTAACGATTTCTTAAAAAAATTCTTCGGAAGTAAGTCCGATAAAGATATTAAAATTATTTTTCCTGTAGTTGAACAAGTAAGGCAGGTTTATAATACTTTACAACAACTTTCAAATGATGAATTACGCCAAAAAACTATTGATTTAAAAGAAAAAATTCGTAATTATTATCAGGCCGAAGAGCAAGAAATAAATGCACTAAAAGCTCAGGTAGAAAGTGAAGAAATAAATATCGATGAAAAAGAAAGCCTCTATACTCACATTGATAAAATTAAAAAGGAAATCAATAATAAAATCGAAGAAATTTTATTAGAAGTTTTGCCCGAAGCATTTGCTATAGTTAAGGATACTGCTCGCAGATTTGTAGAAAATGAAAGACTAGAAGTTACCGCTTCTGAATTCGATAGAAATATTGCTGCTCAACGTAGTAGTGTAATTATTGAAGGAGATAAAGCTTTTTGGTTAAATAAATGGATTGCCGGTGGTAATGAAATTACCTGGGATATGGTTCATTATGATGTGCAGCTTATTGGCGGAATGGTTCTGCATCAGGGTAAAATTTCTGAAATGGCGACTGGTGAAGGCAAAACATTAGTTGCAACACTTCCTGTTTTTTTAAATGCTCTTGCTGGTAAGGGTGTACATATTGTAACCGTTAACGATTATCTTGCTCGACGAGATAGTGAGTGGATGGGACCTATTTATGAGTTTCATGGTATCTCTGTTGATTGTATTGATAAACATCAACCAAATTCTGTAGCCAGACGTGGAGCATATCTTGCAGATATAACATTTGGTACAAATAATGAATTTGGTTTCGATTATCTTCGTGATAATATGGCAATCGGGCCAGAAGATCTTGTTCAGCGAACACATCATTATTCTATTGTTGATGAAGTTGACTCTGTTTTAATTGATGATGCAAGAACTCCACTTATTATTAGCGGGCCAACACCAAAAGGTGAAGATCAGCTTTTTAATGAGTATAAGCCAAAAGTTGAAAAACTTTCTAATGCTCAAAAAAATATTGTAAATGAATATTTAAATCAGGCTAAAAAGCTTATACAGGCTGGCGATACTGAAAAAGGAGGTATTCTACTTTTAAAAGCTCATAAAGGATTTCCTAAAAATAAAGCACTTATAAAATTTTTGAGTGAGTTGGGAATGAAAACCTTAATGCATAAAACTGAAAACGTATATCTTCAGGAAAATGCTAAGAGAATGCCAGAAATTACTGAAGAGTTATTTTTTGTAATTGATGAAAGAAATAATGCAGTTGAACTTACCGAAAAAGGAATCGACTTAATAACAAATACTACTGATGATGCTCAGATGTTTGTTATGCCTGATATAGGAAGTAGCATTGCTGACATAGAGAAATCAAAGTTAGATCCAGATCAAAAACTAATTGCGAAAGATGAAATGATTCGCGATTATGCAATAAAATCTGAACGTGTTCATACAATTAATCAATTACTCAAGGCATATTCAATGTTTGAAAAAGATGTTGAATACGTTGTTATGAATAATGCTGTTAAAATTGTTGATGAGCAAACTGGTCGTATTTTAGAAGGTCGTAGATACTCAGATGGATTGCATCAGGCAATTGAAGCAAAAGAAAGTGTAAAGGTTGAAGCAGCAACACAAACTTTTGCAACAGTTACACTTCAGAATTATTTTAGAATGTATCATAAACTTGCAGGTATGACTGGTACTGCAGAAACAGAAGCAGGTGAGTTGTGGAACATTTATAAGCTTGATGTAGTTGTAATTCCTACTAACCGAGTAATGGTTCGTAAGGATATGCAAGATAAAGTATACAAAACAAAACGAGAAAAGTATAATGCTGTAATTGAAGAAATAGTTGAGTTAACGAATGCAGGTAGACCAATTCTTGTTGGTACAACATCTGTAGAAATTTCAGAATTATTAAGCAGAATGTTAAAACTTCGTGGTATTAAACATTCTGTTTTAAATGCTAAATTACATCAACGCGAAGCTGATATAGTTGCTGATGCTGGTAAAACCAGTGTTGTAACAATAGCTACAAATATGGCTGGTCGTGGTACCGATATTAAATTAAGTACTGAAGTTAAAGCTGCAGGTGGTTTGGCAATTATAGGTACAGAACGTCACGAATCTCGTCGTGTTGATAGGCAGTTGCGAGGTCGTGCTGGTCGCCAAGGTGACCCTGGTTCTTCTCAATTTTATGTTTGTTTGGAAGATGATTTAATGCGTCTTTTTGGTTCAGATCGTATTGCCAGAATGATGGATAGGTTGGGTATTAAAGAAGGTGAAGTAATTCAACATTCAATGATTACTAAATCAATCGAACGTGCTCAACGAAAAGTAGAAGAAAATAATTTTGGTATAAGAAAGCGTTTGCTCGAGTATGATGATGTTATGAATTCTCAACGCGAAGTTGTTTATGGTCGTAGAAGAAATGCTCTTTTTGGTGAAAAAGTAAGTGTTGATATTGCAAATACTATGTATGATGTTTGTGAATCTATTGTATCCCAAAATCATGGTAGTACTACGTTTGATACTTTTAATATAGATTTAATAAGACACCTTGCAATTGAATCTCCATTTTCAGAATCTGAATATAAGTCATTATCACCTCAGGTTTTAACAGAAAAGATTTACGATCAGGTTTATGAAAATTATATTCGCAAATGTCAGATAATGGCAAATGTTGCATACCCTGTAATCAGAGATGTTTATGAAAAAAGCGGACAGGTTTATGAAAATATAGTAGTTCCAGTAAGTGATGGTACTAGAGTTTTTCAAATTGTTACAAATCTTAAAAAATCTACAGAAACAAAGGGTAAGGAGCTTATTCGTTCTTTCGAGAAAATGGCAATTCTTATTACTATTGATGATGCCTGGAAAGAACATCTTCGCGAAATGGATGAATTAAAACAATCTGTACAGAATGCTGCATATGAACAAAAAGATCCTTTATTAATATACAAATTCGAGTCTTTTGAATTGTTTAGAAATATGATTGATGAAGCTAATCGCGAAATTTCATCATTATTAACAAAAGGTCATATTCATAGTCAGGATCCAGAACAAGTACGTGAAGCAAAAGCGCCAAGAAAACTTGATATGAGTAAGTTTGATACTAGTAGACCTGATTCAGTTGAGAGTTCTGGTGGTGGACAAGTTAAACCTGAGGAGCAAAAAGTTCAGCCGATAAGAGTCGAGAAGAAAGTAGGCAGAAATGATCCTTGTCCATGTGGAAGCGGTAAAAAATTTAAAAGTTGTCACGGTGTAGGAGTAGCTCAATAAATAATATGTTAACTAAAAGTTGTTTTAAATATTCTTTTTTTATAGTATTAGCCTACTTTATTGTAGGTTGTTCTCAGGATACTGTAACAACAAAAGATTTAGTTAATGTTTCAGGTATAACATGTACCACTTTGGATAGCCTACCGTTTACAGGTGTTTGCAAAGATTTTTATGAAAATGGTCAGGTTCAATTAGAAAAAAACTTTTTACAAGGTATACCTGATGGAAGTTTTTTAAGGTATTATAAGAATGGCCAGAAAAGCGTAGAAGTTAATTATGCTAAAGGTAAACCTATCGGAGGTTATAAGCAATATTATGAAAATGGTAAACTAAAAGCTGAAAAAACTGATGATGGAAAAAATCAGATAGTAACACGATGGTTCGAAGATGGCGCTAAAAGCGCCGTACTGCATCTTGAGAATAATGTTTTGACTGGTAAATCTGACCAATGGTATCCTAATGGCAAGCTAGAATTAACATCTATATATGAGAATGATAAAAGGGTAGGTTTATTTCAGGTATTTTTTAAAAATGGTAAAATTAAAATTGAAGGAAATTATATAAATGGTCAGTTAAATGGTAATTGGAGGGTATGGAATGAAAACGAAATTGTAACTTCTGATGAAACATATGAGTTAGGAAAGAAAGTAGGATTATGGAAGTATTTTTTTGATAATGGCAAGAATAAATCAGAAGTTGTTTTTAAAGATGGCCTTGTAAAACAAACTAAAGAATGGGATGAAAACGGAAAATTAATTAATTCATTTTCGTCCGAATAAAATAAAAACAAATGAAAGTTGCAATTGTTGGTGCTACCGGACTAGTTGGTGGAGTAATGCTTAAAGTTTTAGAAGAGCATAATTTCCCTGTAACTGAATTATTACCCGTTGCTTCCGAAAAATCAGTTGGTAAGAATGTAGTTTTTAAAGGTCAGGAAATTAAAGTGATTGGGGTAAAAGAAGCTATAGATGCCCATCCTTCAATTGCAATATTTTCTGCTGGTTCAGAAGCCTCATCTAAATTTGCACCTGAGTTTGCAAAGACAGGAACTACTGTTATTGATAACTCTTCGCAATGGCGAATGTTTCCAAATGTTCCGTTAATAGTGCCAGAAGTAAATGCTCACATTTTAAGACATGAGAATAAAATTATTGCAAACCCGAATTGCTCAACAATTCAAATGGTTTTGGCGCTGGCTCCTTTGTATAAAAAATATAAAATTAAAAGATTAGTAGTTTCAACTTATCAGTCTGTAACTGGTACAGGTGTGAAAGCAGTTCAGCAACTTAATAATGAAAGAAATGGAATAATTGGTGAAATGGCTTATCCACATCGTATAGATTTAAATTGTTTTCCTCACGGGGGAACTTTTTTACCTGATGGATGCACAACCGAAGAACAAAAATTAATTAAAGAGACACAAAAAATTCTTGGCGATAAAACCATTCAGATTTCTGCAACTGTTGTTAGGGTACCAATTATTGGTGGTCATTCAGAATCGGTAAATATTGAATTTGAAAATGATTTTGATTTAGCTGAAGTAAATAATTTGTTGAAATCAATGCCTGGAATAATTTTAATAGATAATCCAAGTGCTAATGAGTATCCAATGCCTATTAATGCTGAAGGAAAAGATGAAGTTTTTGTAGGTCGTGTGCGTAAGGATTTATCACGCGAAAAATGTTTGAATATGTGGATTGTTGCTGATAATTTAAGAAAAGGTGCTGCAACAAACGCTATTCAAATCGCTGAATATTTATATAAACAGGAATGGGTTAAATAAAAAATTAAATGTCATGTAGAGCGAAGCGAAACATCTAGTAACGATAACTGTTGCCAGATTACCTTCGGTGAAAAAGTTCTTCACTTTTCCTCCGCGGCGGACAGAATGACAATAAGGAAATAAAATGTATAACAAATTACTGATATTTTTCTTTTTAACAATTTTTGTTTCATCTTGTATTGATGATCGTGCACCAAGTGGTATAAGCAGTACTATTTTATATGCCCAAGGCGATTGTATGCCTCCTGTAAATGAAAGAAACTATAGTTTGTATAACGGAAAAGTGTACGTTGTTGAAAGTAGTATAGCTTTATCATATGACGAGAATCATTTCGACACACTTAAAACGTTATCATTTCAAACTGAAGCAATAAATGGTGGCTTTTCATTGCTAGTTCCTCCAGGAAGTTATTATGTTATGCCTGATACAATGTTTTATATTTCTTCAGAAAACCTTGTAGTAGTTCATCCTGATGATTTAATTGATAGGGAGTTTAAGTTTTTTAAGTGTACTTCGTATTAGTTTTTATTTTTTTCAACTTCTTTAAAAACTCGCATTAAGTTACCTCCCCATATTTTTATTATCTGTTCTTCGGTGTAACCACGTTTTACTAGTTCAATTGTTATATTTCCCATTTCAGATACATCGTAACAACCTATAACGTCACCGCCTCCATCAAAGTCAGTTCCAATTCCTACATGGTCTATTCCTGCAACTTTTACAATGTGATCAATATGGTCAACAACATCAGTAACATTAGCAAGGTTTGGAGGAAAAAGAACATCCAGTTGATGCCATTCTTTAATGCCATTTTTTCGTTGTTCTTCATTATAGTTTGCCCAGTTACTGTGCTTTAGTTCAAATGCTGCATGAGCACTATCTCTTGCAGGATAAGAAGGCATTTTTTTGACATAATCACTTAAAATGCACATTTGAATTACTCCACCATTTTTTGTCAACGCCTTTAACATCTCATCTGAAAGATTTCTTGGATTATCACAAAGTGCACGTGAGCATGAATGTGAAGCAATTACAGGTGCTTTAGATAAAGCTATAACATCGTAAAAGCTACTATCGGAAGCATGAGAAACATCAATCATAATACCAAGTTTATTCATTTCTTTAACAACTTCCTCTCCATATTTTGATAACCCATTGTATAATGTTGTATCAGTAGAAGAATCAGCAATATGATTGTTTTTTGTATGAACAAGAGTTATATATCGTATTCCTTTTTTGTAAAAATAATTTATGTTTTCAATTTTATCTGCAAGTGCATAACCATTTTCAATTCCTAAGTAAATTGATCGTTTGCCAATTTTTTCTATACGATATCCATCTTCGGGAGTAATTGCAATTTCGGCTTTTTCGGGATATGCATTTATTGCTTTATAAACTGCATCAATAATTTGATTTGTTTGAATAAATGCTTTTTCTAATCCAATACTGTCTTGATTGCCCTGACCAACAAACGCTGCAAAAAATGAGGCATCTAACCCACCTGCTTCCATGCGTGGAATATCATATTTTGTTCCTGTCTCTTTTGCATTGTGTGATTTTCCTATATCAAAGTCTTCGCTCATTAAAACTAAAGGACTGTCGCAATGAGAATCGATTGTGAATGCTTTGTTATGAATTAATGCTGCTTTTTTATCTAACGACTTGCATGAAGTTAAAATTACACTTAAGGTAAAAAAGTAAATAAGTATAGATAAAGCTGGGTAAAATTTAATTGAATTCATTTTATGTTTTATGAAATGTAAATTTATGAAAATATATTAATTTTATTCTTTGGGTTAAGGTAATGTTGTTATTCATTTTGCATTAAATAAAATACCTCAGAGTTAATAAAAACTCTGAGGTACAATGTTGAACTTAAAAATATTTAATTTATTTCTTTTGTTCTGGAAACATTTGAAAAATAAGCAAATCGTCTTTTATATATTTATTTGCAATTTCTTTTATTTTATCTGTTGTTAAAAGTTCGCTAAATTTTGAGTCATTAGCTAATACAGATGGGTCTTCGTTATTGTAATATGCAGATTGAAGTTGCCTTAACCAGAAATTATTTTCTTTAAGGTTAGTTTCCATTTTTCTCTTTTGAATTTCTTTAATTTTTTCAATATATGAAGTCTCAATTCCTTTTGTTTTTACTTCATTTAGAACTCCTTTTACAGCATTTGTAAGTTCGTTAACCCTGTCAGGATTACATCCCCAGCCAATTGAAATAGTATAACTGTTTACAGGGAAATTGACTTGATTTGAATAAGCATAAATGCCATATGTTCCGCTTAAATCTTCACGAACAACTTCTCTTAAACGTATATCAAGAATATCCATTAGTGATTTAATCATGTATCGTTCCTCAGGGTTATAAACCATGTCGCCAGTAATTCTAATGCCTACTGAACTTTTTGGATCTATTCCTTTGTATACCTTTTTATCTATACTGCCATTTAATTGTCTTACACCATCGTCTATGAATTTTTCTTTTTTGTTAATTGTTGGTAGGCTTCCAATGTATTTTTCAATTAATGGTATAATGTTATCGTATTTAAAACTTCCAACAAAAACAAAGGTAAAATCGCCAGCGTCATTAAATCTTTCTTTAAAGAATGAGTATGATTTGTCGAGGTCCATTTTTTCTGTTAATGCTACTGATTGAGGTTGTTTGCGAAAATGGTGTTTATACATTACTGAAGTTAAAGTATCATAAAATGATTCCTCGGGCATGTTTTTAGAATTAGTAATATTTGATATTTCTTTACTCTTGAATGATGCAAAGGCTTCGTTGTCCTTTCGTGGTTGTGTAAAATACATATGTAACATTTGCATAAATGTCTCAATGTCTTTAGAAGATGAGTTGCCGTTAAATCCTTCTGAATAACTAGAAATATATGGACTTAGCCATAATATTTTTCCAGATAATGCTTTGTCTAACTGAACAGGGCTTAAGTCACCTAAACCAGATTGGTCTACAATATTTGCAGCATTTAAAACAGCATAATAATCGTCATCTTTAACAGTTGCTGTTCCTCCATAACTATATGCAGCAAAACGGATATCATCATTTTTAAAATCAGTAGGTTTTAAAATAATTCTTGCGCCATTTGAAAGTGTTATTTCTTTAATGCCAATTTCTTTTATTTCTTTTTCACTTGTTGTTTTTCCTGAAACAATTTTTTTATCAAAGAAAGGTTTATCGCTTACATTGTCTTTATATGCATCAAGTTTTTTTGTCGAAATTTCTGTAAAGAATTTTGATATTTCTTCTTTACTTGGCTTTACAAAACCTGCTTTTTCTGGAGTTGAAACAAGAATTATTACATTTTCTTTTGTGATTAATTTTTTAAGATATGTATTAATTTCATCTAATGTTATGGTTGGAATTTCTTTTAAACATTGTTTATAGTCATATTCAAAACCTGCTGCTGGCTGGTTATTTAAAAAATTTGAGACATAATTCCATATTAATCTGCCCGATTCTGTTTTATCTCTTTCGTTATAAGATTTTTCTTGACGAGAAATTATATTTGCTTTAGCTCTTTCAAGTTCTCCTTTGGTAAAACCATTCTGACTAGCGCGATAAGCTTCAGTTAATAAATTTTCATAAGCTGCCTTTGCTTCACTTCCTTTAATACTGCAAGCTAAATTAAATGCTCTTTTATCGCCTAAAAATTCTCCTGCGTAACTATATGCCCATTCAAATGGAGGATTTGCTAATCTGCTTAGTTCGTTATATCTGTCTCCAAGCATTGAACTTATTATATCTTCAACATATGTTAAATGTAATGAGGATGTAGTATTATTATTTCTTTCAGGATATTTGAACATTATGTTAACAGATGGGTAAGCAAGTTCTTTATCGCTTTCAATTGAAATTAAAACATCCTTATTATCAGGTAATTTATATTTTTCTCTTTTTCTCGCATTTGCAGGTGTTGTTAATCCATCAAAATGTTGTTTTACTTTTTCGAGTATAGATGCTTCATCAATATCACCTATAACGATTAATGCCATTAAATCTGGGCGATACCAATCTTTGTAGTAACGACGAAAAGCATCATGATTTACTCTAAGAAATACAGCGGTGTCGCCAATAACATTTCGCTCGGCATATTTAGATTGATATAACATTATTGGTTCTTGTTTTCGCCATATACGATCTTCTGCACCTTTGCCTAATCTCCATTCTTCGTGAATTACGCCTCGTTCTTTATCAATTTCTTCTCCGTCATACGATACATTATGAGCCCAATCTTCCATTACCTGTAAGCCTTTTTCAATTAATTCTGGTTTGTCGGTAGGGATTTTAAGCATATAAACTGTTTCGTCATAGCTTGTATATGCGTTAAGGTCGGCCCCAAAATCAACACCAGTTGATTCAAGAAAACTTACTAATTCTTGTTTTGGAAAATTTTTGGTTCCATTAAATGCCATGTGTTCGCAAAAGTGAGCTAAACCTTTTTGGTCGTTATCTTCGGTAATTGATCCTGTTTTTACTACTAAGCGAAGTTCCATTCTTTGCTCTGGCTTTGAATTTTTTAAAATATAATATGTTAAGCCATTACTTAGCTTTCCGTATTTAACTTTTGGATCCAAAGGAATTGAATCTTTTGTTTGTGCTTTAAGTCCTGATATCCCAGATCCCAGAATAAATAGACAAATAAAAAATAACAAATTTTTAGTTTTCATAGGTTGTAAATGTTGTTATGGTTTAAATAATAAAAAAATATATTAAAATAATTCAAATTTGTGCATGCAAGTTAAAAAATCTAATTGGAACAACAATAAAATGTTATAAATAGTATTTCCATAATAAAATATTTGATTGTAAATATTCTATTTGTCGCCAATCATATTCATTACTACTCTTAGCTTGTGAGTATATTTGTTTAGGTCGTTGTTATATATTCCCTGATGATCTATAGTATCAATTCTAACCTTTCCAGAAGCATGAATAATTTTATTCGGGCTTAAAAGTATTCCAACATGAGTAATAATACCTTCTTCGTTATCGAAAAAAGCTAGATCGCCAGGTTTAGTTTCACTTAAAAAACTTACTGATTCACCAGCTGTAACTTGTTTACTCGCATCACGAGGTATTGTTATTCCTGCAATTTTATATGCAACCTGAGAAAGTCCAGAACAATCAATACCAAATGGATTTTTTCCTCCCCATAAATAAGGAGAATTTAAAAATTGTATTGCCGAATCGCTAATTATTTCACGTTTAGATTTGTTATTTTCTTTAGGAGTATTTTTTAATTTAAATTGTTTTTGTGCTATGTTAAAAGTTAATTCTTTGGTGTTGAAATTTGGTAAAGAGCTTCCTGCTGGTAAGATATATTCTGTATTTTTTTCATCAGTAACAAATGAGAAAAGCTCTGATAAAACATATACCTCTCCATGTTCGTTTAATTTATGAAATTGCTTTTCGTCTATTTCAATTAATGTTTTTTTGTCAATCCAACCCAAATAACCGTCAACAGCATTTCTAACATTTGCCCAGTTTCCAATAGTGCCAAATACTTCTAAATGTTCGCCAAACATTATTTGAGTAAGCATTTCACTTTTCTCAGAAGCTTCTGGTCGTAATGGAATTACTGCAGAGCTAGCAATAGCGTATTTCATATTAAATAGATTTTTAATAAACGAAAGTAATAAATTATATTGAACCAATTTTAAAATTCCAAATTTCAAAACATTAATTTGTAAATCATAATTTTGTAAATCCTAAATAAATAATGGTTTTTTCGCTCTAATTTTTAACTTTGTAAGTTGTGAATAATAATTATTATGAAGCAAATAATTGGATTTCTGATAAATAACCTGAAGCGAATAGGTATATTTTTCTTGTTCTTAATAGCTATTGCTTTTATCGTTTGGTTATTACCAAAAGAAACTCGTTATAAGTTTGAATATCAAAAAGGAAAACCATGGCTTCACGAGACATTAATTTCGCCGTTTGATTTTCCGATTCATAAAAATGAGAAAGAATTGAAGCATGAAAAAGATAGTATTTTACTTAATTCTCCTCCTTATTTTTCTCAAACCGATGATGTGTTGCAAAAGCAAACAGAAGATTTTAAAATAAATTTTAACAACGTATGGGATAGTATTTATAAAGTTGATTCTACTGAAATTTTAAAAATATTTGCTAAAACTCAAAATTCGAAAGATCTAATTTTTTCGTGGTGTAAGTCCTTATTGTCCGATATTTATAGTAATCCAGGAATTATTCAGTTTCCTGATTCCTTAAAAGAATTGCAAAAAACCGCATTAATAATTTATGTTCATAGGGGAAATGTTGAAGAAGAATTTCAGTTTAACTCTTTTCGTGATCAATCAGATGCAATTGCTTATGCAAACAAACAGGTAAATATTCTTATAACTGATAAGTTTCAAGGTAATGCTTTAATAAATAAAATTTTTAAAGAGCTTTATTTTCCAAAATTTATTATTCCCAATACCTTTTTTGATTCCGAAACTTCTCTACTGACTAGAAGTCAAATGGTCAATAGTATTTCTTTATCAAGAGGTATGGTGCAGTCTGGCGAAAAAATAATTTCAACAGGTGAAATTGTAACTGGCGAAAAATATAATATTCTGGAATCATTACGTAATGAATATGAGCTTGCAACATATAATCCTGCACTGATAATTGGTCAAACTATAGCTATTCTTGTTGGAATGTTGATGATAGTATTATTTCTTTTGAATTTTAGAAAAGATATTTTAGAGCATTTTACTAAAACATTATTTATTCTGACTTTAATCGTATTTTTTATTTTTCTCGCTCGATTTGCTCTGACATGGAATGTATTAAGTATATATTTAATTCCATTTACTTTGTTACCTATAATAATTAGGGCATTTTACGATTCGCGTTTGGCATTATTTATACACAATGTTACTATGCTGATGATAGGTTTTTTTATGCCTAATAGTTTTGAATTTGTTTTTCTACAGATAATTGCTGGTATGATGGCTATTTTTTCTTTAGCTAATGTTAGGAGACGCGGACAGTTATTCATGGCAGCAATATTTATATTCTTAGCTTATAGTGTTGTTTATTCTGGAATTGCCGTTGTACAGGAAGGTAGTTTTGAAAGTATGCGTTGGAATAATTTTGCATGGTTTGCTGGAAACTGTCTTATGATTTTAGCAGCATATCCTTTAATCTTTATTTTTGAAAAAATATTTGGATTTCTGTCTGATGTTACATTAATGGAACTTGCTGATACAAATCAGGGATTATTAAGAACCTTGGCAGAGAAAGCTCCTGGAACATTTCAGCATTCGATGCAAGTTGCTAATTTGGCCGAAGAAGTTATCTTTAAGATAGGAGGGAACTCACTTCTGATTAGAGCAGGCGCACTTTATCACGATATTGGTAAAATGGGTTTGCCCCATTTTTATATAGAGAATCAGGGGCAAGGAGCAAATCCTCATGATGAAATTGATCTTGAAAAAAGTGCTGAAATTATAACTGGCCATGTTCCATATGGTATAGAAACTGCTAGAAAATTTAGATTGCCTGAGCCTGTGATCGATTTCATTAGATCGCATCATGGTAATACTAAAGTTCAGTATTTTTATAAAACCTTTATTAAGAATTTCCCAGAATCGCAGGTTGATTTATATAAGTTTACTTATAAAGGGTTACCGCCTACTACAAAAGAAACTGCTGTATTAATGATGGCTGATGCTGTAGAGGCTTCGGCAAGAAGTTTAAAGATATATACTGAGCAATCAATTAATGAGCTTGTAGAAAAAATTATTAGTTACCAGTTGGAAGAAAAACAGTTTGATAATGCCGCAATTACTCTTAAAGAAATTTCTGAAGCAAAAGATATATTTAAGAAGAAACTAAAGAATATTTACCATTCGAGAATTGAATATCCTAAATAGAGTTAAAACGAAGATATATCTTATCCGTGTTTGCTTATCCGTTTTAATGTATCAATATTTAAAATTTCAATTTTTTTCCCATCAGTTTTAATAATCCCTTCTTTATCAAATTTTGATAAGGTATTAATTATATTTTCCTGCGAACATCCTGCAAATTCAGATAGTTCTTTCCTAGAAAGAGGTAAAGTAAAACTTTGAGATTTAAAAATTTCTTCAGACAAAAAAATAATTACGTCTGCAATTCTGCCTACAACTTGTTTGTTAGTTCTGTTTATATAGAACTGAGTTATTTTCTCGAGTTTCTCAACAACCAGTTTCTGAATAAATCCCGATAACTCATTATTGTTTTGAAGTATTATTTTTAGAGAATTAATTTCAATTAAATATATTTCGCAATCTTCAATTGCTACAATTGAATAATTACAGATATCACTTTTATAAACGAACTCGCTTCCAATAATTGAGTTTTCCTTTTTTATTGAAAGAATAGTCTTTTTTCCAGATTCATTTTCATGACATATTTTAACTTTTCCTTTACATATATTTATAATATGTGTAAAAATATTTCCTTGTTTAAATATGTTTTCATTCTTCTTAAATTTTAGTTTCAATACATTTTTAAGCAGAATATTTTCAGAATTATTTAATCTAAAGAATTCCTCGCAGCTTGCTGCGGGGTCAAAAAAAATGTAGCTTTGCTATGTGGGAGAGCATATCATAAAACGGCATAATAAAAGTTTGATGTTATATCATGTGGTTTGCCCAGCAAAGTATCGAAGAAAAATATTTACAGAAAAAGTAGAATCAACATTAAAGTTATTATGTCAAAGAATCGGTGAGTGTTATGAAATGTATTTTATAGAGATAGGAAGCGATGAAGATCATGTCCATTTTTTAGTTCAAAGTGTCCCAATGATGCAGCCTTCGCATATGGTACAAATAATAAAAAGTATTACTGCCAGAGAGTTATTTAAGTCTCATCCAGAAATAAAGAAATTGTTATGGGGCGGAGCATTATGGACATCTGGTTATTATATAAATACAGTTGGTCAATTTGCAAATGAGTCTGTAATAAAAGAATATGTTCAAAATCAAGGAAAGCAGTATAGGCAAATCTATCGTGGACAATTGAGGCTATTCGAGTAATTTTTATTTGATACCTCGCAGCTTGCTGCGGGGTAGTTCATTTTATTCAGTTCTTTTATCCTATTTAATAAACAATCAAAATTATCGCAAGTACCACTGCAAAAATCACTTGTCATTTTAGCGAATTATTTTATATGTTTTTTTGTAGCGAAAAATATGTAATATTTCATATAATAATCTGAACTATTCATATAGTTTATTTTGATTGCAAATATACAAAACAATTTATATTTGTCTACTAATTCTATAGACTAAATAGTTTAATTAAATATATACAAAATGGAAATCAAAAAAATTACAATCCGAGGTGGTATCGGAAAAGATGGTGAACGTGAAAAGGTTCAGGAATTTGAGTTAAAAATGGGTGATATTATTAGTATTGTTGGACCAACAGGTTGTGGTAAAACTACACTTATTAATGATATCGAGTTGTTTGCTAATTACAACACTCCGTCACAACGTCAGATATTAATTAATGACGAGCCAATTCCAGATGACTTTTCATTCGATCCTTCAAAGCATCCAATTGCTTTAATTTCTCAGCATACTAACTTTTTGTCAGATTTACCGGTAGGCGAATTCTTAACAATTCATGCTGCTGTTCGTGGAGCAGAAAATGCTGAAAATATTATTGAAGAAACTTTAGATTTTGCAAACCAGCTAACAGGCGAATCAATAAATAGACTAACTGGAATGACTGAACTTTCAGGTGGCCAAACCCGTTCATTACTAATTGCAGATGCTGTTATTATTGGTAATTCGCCAATTATTCTTTTAGACGAAATTGAAAATGCTGGTATCCACAGAACAAAAGCATTAGAATTATTAAAAAAATACGATAAGATTTTTGTTTTTGTAACACATGACGCAAGAATTGCTTTGTTATCTGATTTCAGAATTATTATGAAACAAGGTGCAATGCAAAAAGTAATTTATACTGGAATAGAAGAACGAAGAGCAGCTCAGGAACTAAAAAAGATTGATGATGTTATGCTTGAATTCCGGAGATTAATTCGTGCTGGTGAAGAAATTACTGAACCAGTATTCAATGAAAATATTAAAAATTTGGTATATAATAACATTTAACAAATAAAAAAATGAAATTAGTAATATTTGCAGGACCGCCAACATGCGGAAAAACAACAGTAATTCGTCAGGTAATTAAAAGAATGGAAGTAAAAAAGCTTAAAACAGCTTATATAAAAATAGATGTTCTTTATGCTGACGAAGATGAAATGATAAATAAAGAATTTGGAATTCCAACAAAGAAAATATATTCAGGCGAACTTTGTCCAGATCATTGCAACGTAGTTGTATTAGACGAAGCTGTTGAGTGGGCAGAAAGAGAAGGTGCTGAATTTTTATTTGTAGAAACAGCTGGTTTATGTTTACGTTGTTCTCCATATGTAGAAAATTCTTTGGGTATTGTTGTGTTAGAAGCAACAAGTGGTATGAATTTACCAAGAAAAATTGGACCAATGTTAACCTTAGCTGATATCAGTGTAATTACAAAAATCGATTTAATTTCTCAGGCAGAACGTGAAGTATTCAGATACAGAGTTCTTCAGGCTGCAAAAGATATTACGGTTGTTGAAAGTAATGCTCTTTACGGAATTGGAATTGATCCAATTGTAAAACAAATAGAAAAAGTTCAACATATTGATTTCCCAATGTTCTTAAAAGGAAATCCACCTGTTGGTACATGTACCATTTGTGTGGGTAAAAAAGAAATTGGAGCAAAAAATCACTTTGGAGTTTTAAGAACTCTTGATTCAGATTTATTTTATGTTGGAGAATAATAAAATATATTTTGATAATGCAGCAACAACACCACTGGATCCAGTGGTGTTGGATGCTATGATGCCTTATCTTACAAAATCCTTTGGAAATCCATCTAGTTTGCATTCATTTGGAACCGATACAAAAGATACTTTAGAAAATTGTAGAAATAAATTTGCAGGTTTTATTGGTGCTACAGGTGATGAGATTGTTTTTACATCAAGTGGTACCGAGTCAAATAATTTTGCTTTAAAAGGGATTGCATTTGCAAACCGTAAAAAAGGTAATCATATAATTGTTTCATGTATTGAGCATGACTGTGTACTTGAATCATGCAAATGGCTGGAAGATCAAGGGTTTTTTATAACATATCTCCCTGTTAATAATTATGGACAGGTTGAGTTAGAAACATTAAGAAAATTTATTACTCCAAAAACAATTTTAGTTTCTGTAATGCATGCCAATAATGAAATTGGTACAATTCAAGATATAACAGAAATTGGAAAAATATGTAAAGAGAAAAATATTTATTTTCACTCAGATGCATGTCAGAGTTTTGGTAAAGTACCCATTGATGTTAACAAAATGAATATTGATTTACTTACTTTAAATTCTCATAAGATTTTCGGACCAAAAGGTGTAGGTGCATTATACATTAGAAATGGTGTGCAAATTACTCCATGGTTACATGGTGGTGGTCAGGAAAAAGGATTCAGATCATCAACCGAGAATCTTGCTGGAATAGTTGGTTTTGTTGAAGCAGCAGATATTTGTATGGTTGATTTTGAAATGGAAGTTAAAAAAGTAACAAAACTCAGAGATAAATTGATTGAAAATATTTTAACTTCTATTGATGGTTCTTATTTGAATGGCCATCCTACTATTCGTTTATCTAATAATATTAATATTGGAATTAATGGTTTGGAAGGTGAAACTATCAGACTTTTGTTATTATTAGATGGAGAAGGAATTGCTGTTTCTGCAGGTTCTGCTTGTTCTTCAAATAAAAACAGTAGTGCTTCTCATGTATTGATGGCAATAGGAAAAAATCAGTTCGAAGCACGAGGATCAGTTAGAATTAGCTTAGGAAGATTCAATACCGAAGCCGAAATTGAAGAATTTACTTCAATATTCAAACAGTGTGTTATGAAATTAAACCCAATATTTACTTAGTAATTAACTTTAAAAAAGAAATAAAATGAACGAAACATTAACAAAGTTTGACCAGATTATGGAAAAGCTTCCAAAATTAGATTGTGGAGCTTGCGGTACAAAAACTTGTGAAGAATTTGCAAAAATTGTAGAAAAAAATGAAGATGAATTAAAAAAATGTATTCATATTTCAAATAAAACAAAAGAAAAATCAGCTCATGCATCATGCTTGGGTTGCGCATCTGAAGGACTTGGCGACAAAATTGGTTGGAAAGATCAATTAGGTCGTGATTTTGATTTTGTGTTAGATTGTTTCGAAAACGAACTTGGCCCAAGAGAAACAATGTTACCTTATAATCCAACTTTAGTAAAAGAGCTTGGTGTAAAAAAAGGTGATGTTATGATTGGTCGCCCCATGGGAATGTCATGCGGTTGCCCAATAACACATTGTGGAATTGTGACTGATGTTGATGCACGTAATGGTGTTATTAATTGGTGCGTTACTGGTCCTTTAAAACCACGTTCAGAAGGATTCATTGATATTGGATATTATGTTGCACAAGCTTATGATGGCGTAATTAAAGAGTCTAAAACCGAAATTAAATTAGGTATGCGTTACTGGTTTTTACCTCGTCGTTGTATGTTACAATGGAGACATAGTGGTCTAGTAAATTCAATAGTTAAACAAAAAGACGGAAGTCTTAAGATTAGAATTGAAGGTTTATTTATTGGATAATAAAAGTTAAATGATAAAAATTGATTCTTTGGAGAAATTTCTTAATGTAATTAATGATGTTAATTCTGATGTGTTATATAATAGAATTGATATTATTGATGTGTTGTATAATAATATTGATTTAATCAAAAGTAAAGAAATATTGCAAGTTGTTAAAGAAAATCATACTACTGATAAATCAATTTATCAGAGAATAGAACTAAATAATAATTTTTGTTCTGTATATGCAATGGTATGGTTTCCTGGTGTTGGTAGCGCAATTCATGAGCATAAAAATTTCAAAGGTGTAGTAAAAGTTATTCATGGTGAACTAACAGAAAGAAATTTTAATGAGAAGGAGGGTCAATTAACTTTTGTGAATAAAGTAATTTTAAATGTAGGTGAAAAAGTAATTGAGAAAAAGTACAGTATTCATGACTTTATAAATAATTCTAATACTGAATCTGCTATTACATTACATGTTTATTATCCAAGAACTTTGAATCTTGAAGGTACCAGAATATTTAATTTCGAAGATAAAAAAATCGGAATTTTAAAATCCTCTGCAAAAGCTACTTCATGGAATTTGGCCGCTGAGCATTTCGAAAGAATTTATTCTTATTAAAAAATTAGTTATATAAAAGGCGCAAATTATTTGCGCCTTTTATATGTAACAAAGTGTCAAGATTATTTACTTTTATCTGGAAATGCAGGAATCTTTCCTTTGTTCTGAGGTTTATCTTTTAATTCCTGTAAAATTACTTCAATGGCTTTATTTAATTGTTCGTCTTCACCAGCAAATTCTTTTGCAGGATCATTATCAACGATAATATCAGGATCTACTCCATGTCCTTCAATAATCCAGTCGCTTCCATCTGCTGAATAATGTCCGAATTCCGGTTTAGTAAGATTACCGCCATCAATAAATGGAAGTGAGCCACGAATACCTACAACGCCGCCCCATGTTCGAACACCAATGATTTTTCCTAATCCTGTTTTTCTGAATTGGAATGGGAATAAATCGCCATCAGAAGCAGAATAATTATTTACAAGTAAAACTTTTGGTCCTAGTAACATTTGTTCAGGGTTTGTATTTCCTTCTATTTGATTTCTTGCCATGCCCATAAATGCAAGCTCGCGTTTTAAGCGTTCTATAATCATTGAAGAAACGTTGCCGCCCCCATTACCTCTGTCGTCAATTATTAAAGCTTTTTTTGCAAGTTGTGGGTAGAAATATTTTGCAAATTCATTTAGTCCTTCAACACCCATGTCTGGTATATGAATATATCCTACTTGTCCATTTGTTGCAACATCTACTTTTTTAATATTTTCCTGAACCCAGTTATAATAATACAAAGGATTTTCGTCTTTTATAGGAACTACAATAACTTTTCTTGTTATGGTTTCATTTGCAGCAGAAGAAAGAGTAAGCTCTACTTCATGATCGGCAGTATTCCATAACATTGTGTATATGTCGTTATTGTTTTTTACTGAAAGTCCGTTTATTGCAGTAATAAAATCACCAACTTTAATATTTAAACCAACTTCAGTTAAGGGTGAGCGGAGGTTGTTATCCCAATTCTGGCCTTCAAGTATCTTGTCGATTTTAAAATATCCTGAAGCATCTTTTGAAATTTTTGCACCAAGTAAACCAGTGTATATTTTTTCGATACTTGGTTTGTCGCCACCTCCTGTATATGCATGACCAATATTTAATTCGCCTATTAATTCTCCGATTAAGAAATTTAAATCATTACGATTATTAACAAAAGGTAATAGGACTGAATATTTGTCGTGCATTTTTTTCCAGTCAACACCATGCATATTTGGATCGTAAAAGAAATCACGCATTTGGCGCCATGCTTCGTCATATATCTGTTTCCATTCAGCTTTATTGTTAACCAAAACAGACATGTTTGAGAAATCTACAGGTTTCTCAGTTTTGATCTCTGCTGAAGGGATGTCAATAATAAAAAATTTTCCATCTTTCACTATTAACATCTTCTTATTGTTAGCAGTTATTTCATAACTACCTATTGCACCAAGAGATGTTTCCTTTTTTTCTTTTAAACTATAGAATTTCAATGTGCCTGTGGTTTCTTCGGTTGATGAATTCATATAATATAATTTTTCGCCAACTTGCATTAAACTCCAGTAATTCCCGCTTTTAATAGGCAATGCAATAATTCGTTGTTGAATACCGTCAAACTCAATTTTAACTTCAGGAATAGTAGCTTTTTCTTCAGCTTTTTTCTCGGGTATTGGGTTTGTTTCAACTTCGTCATTTGTTGGACCTATTGGATTTGGAGTTGATTTTTGTAATGTTACAAAATAAATGCGTGTCATATCAGAATAAGAATGATTCCATTCTGTCTGACTATATGTAGGATTAAAATCGCGATCTGATGTAAAGAATAAATATTTACCATCTGCACTGAAATATGGCTGATATGAATTATACCATGTGTCGGTTGTTGAGTAAATTGATTTTGAGACTAAATTATAAATAAAAATCTGAGCCATCGTAGATGTTAGTGTCTTATCTGTAAAAGTAATCCATTTACTGTCTGGTGACCATGAATAATCTGTAATTTCCCAGGTTTTACTTTGTGTAACATCAGTTACCGTTTTTGTGTCAATATTTACAAATTGTAAGCGGAATTTTTTATCACTAAATAAAATGTTCTTACTATCAGGTGACCATAACAAAGAGAATTTATAAGTATCAGCATTTTTTGTTAATTGAACAGGAGCAGCTGAACCATCTGCTTTTTGAATGTATACTTCATATTCACCAGTGATATCAGATAAAAATGCAATCCATTTTCCATCAGGTGACCAGTATGTTGAACGTTCATGAGATCCTGAACTTAAGCTTAAATTTTTAGTAATTCCTTGTTTCCCGGGTACCGACCATATATCACCTCTGGCGGTTATTACTAAGCGGTTTCCGTCTGGAGAAATACTGCATTCACGAATATTTTTTGAAGCATCTTTTAATTGATCTCTTCCTTGTAAATAATCATCATTAATAAATATGCTGACTTTTGTTTGGGTTTGAGTATTTATATCGAAAATGTAGATATATCCTCCATTTTCAAAAATGATTTTTCCATCGCCTATTGTTGGGAATTTGATATCATATTCTGTAAACGATGTTACTTTTCTGGTTTGTTTAGTGTCAAGATTTGTAGCAAAAAGATTCATTGTTCTATCTCGGTCGCTGCAAAAATAAATTTCGTTTTTATACCACATTGGAAAAATATCCTGAGCTACGTTAGATGTAATATTTTCTGTTTTTTTAGTTTCAAAATTGTAAATCCATACATCATCGGCCATACCACCTTTATAGTATTTCCATGTTCTAAACTCACGCATAACTCTGTTGTATGCTAATTTTTTACCATCAGCAGAGAAGGTGTTAAAACCACCTGCAGGTAAAGGAAGTTGCTCTGACATTCCACCATTAATAGATACTTGAAAAAGTTGACCAATAAAGTCGTTCCATGATTGTTTGCGAGAACGATAAATAATATTTTTGCTATCGTTTGTCCATGATGTTACAATATTACTTGGTCCCATTCTGTCAGATATATCATCACGTTCAAGAGTCGATGTGTATGTTAAACGTTTTGGTTCACCACCTTCAGATGGCATTATATATACTTCTGTATTTCCATCATATTGTGCAGAAAATGCAATCCATTTCCCATCGGGTGAAAAGTGTGGAAACATTTCGTAGCCTTTGTGGGTAGTAAGTTTTCTGGCTACACCACCCGTAGTACTAACAGCGTATAAATCGCCGGCATAGCTAAATACTATTTTTTCACCGTTTATTGCAGGAAATCTTAATAATCGTGCTTCTTGTTGACTCATTGCAACCAATGTGATAAAACAGAAAACGCTTAGAATTATTTTTTTCATGTTTCTATGTATTATTTATACAAAACTAAGTTATTTTATTTGTAAGATGAAAGCTTAATCGCTCAAACAATAAAAATATTAAACAAACTGTTGATTTTATACTATAAAAACTTTTTGTTTTTTTGCAAAAGCAAATTTGTGATCAACTATATCTGAAACTTTTCTATTAAACTAAAAATAAAAATTCTTTTCTTCAATAAAAATATTTTCTACATTGTTGCCTCTATTGAACACATGATAAATTCTATTGTCTATAAAATTTTCTTGTTTCATTTGGATTAAAATATTTTTATTTGACCCTAAGACTTAGCAGGTTTTTAAAACCCGGATCTAGACCTTACAGTTTTTTAAAACCAGTTAGGTCTTAGAAGTTTTATTTTTTTTCTTTATCAATAATATCTTTTAAAGTAGTTTTTTTTAAAATTGCTACAGTTTGATCTCTGATTTCTTTAACCACAGATCTAACACCGCATGTATTTTCATCTTTGCAATGATTGCATTCTTCGTAATAGTTATATGTAACACACGGCAGAAGTGCAATCGCGCCATCGAAAAAACGTATAATTTCTGCGAAATTTACATTCTCTGGTTTTTTAATTAAGTAATATCCACCACCCTTTCCTTTCTTGCTACTTACTATACCCATGTTTTTAAGCTCAAGTAGGATTGTTTCTAAAAATTTCTTGGGTAATTTTTCTGCTTCTGCAATTTCACTGATTAATACAGGCCCGCTATCGTATTTCTTTGCTAAATAAGTTAATGCATAAAGCGAATATTGTGCTTTTTTAGAAATCATTGATAAATTCTTTAATCAAAAGTAAGCAAAATTATTTAATGAAAATAAAATGACCGCTTTCTTTTGTTTTTCTTTCAACAGTTTTGCCTATTTGTTTAATAAATAGGTTATTTGAAGTAGCAAGTTCTAGTATTTCATTTTCTTTTCCTTCTTCAACAGCTATTAATAAGCCACCGCTTGTTTGAGGATCGCAAATAATTAATTTTTGAAGTTCAGTCAAAGTTGAAATTTTATTGCCATAACTGTTGAAATTTCTTGTTGTTCCACCTGGAATGGTATTATTGTCAATATATTTTTTTATTCCTTCAAATATTGGTAATGAATTAAAATCTATTTCGGCATTTACATTACTTCCTTCGCACATTTCAATTAAGTGACCGCCTAATCCAAAACCAGTAACATCTGTCATTGATTTTACTGAATCCATTTTTCCGAATTCAGCACCAATATTGTTTAATGTTTTCATTGAATTTATTGCTGAATTCAAATCACTATCAGTTAAAAGATTCTTTTTTTGAGCAGTTGAAAGTATTCCAATTCCTAGTCGTTTTGTAATAAAAAGTGAACAATTAGGTTTTGCTGTGCAATTTTGTTTGATGTTAGGGATATTGACAACTCCATTAACTGCTAAGCCAAATACAGGAACTGGAATGTCAATGCTATGACCACCTGAAATTGTAATACCGGCTTTAGCGCATGCTTCTGTAGCTCCTTTTATTACTTCTTTTGCAATGTTCGCAGGGATTTTTGATAGTGGCCAACCTAGAATTGCAATAGCCAAAATAGGTGTGCCGCCCATTGCGTAAATATCGCTAAGAGCATTTATTGCTGCAATATATCCGAAGTCAAAAGCATCATCTACAATTGGAGTAAAAAAATCTGTTGTGCTAATTATTGCAGTTCCATTGCCTAAATCAAAAACTGCTGCATCGTCTTTTGTCGAGTTGCCAACTAATAAACGGTTATCAAAAATTATAGGATCAATATTATTTAGAATTTCTTCTAAATCTTTTGGTGATATTTTACAACCACATCCAGAACCGGGACTGAATTGTGTTAATTTAATTTCATCCATTATCAATATTTTGTTTTAAAGTTAAAAGATTAGTGTAAATTTCTTGTAATGTTAAATTGTTTATATCTAATTTAGTCACGTTGTTATCATGGTTTGTATTTAAGCTGAATAGATATTTTTTATCATAATAAATTAATATTTTTAATATTGCATTAAAGAAATCATCTTTAATAATATAATTAATAATTTCTTGAGCATGATCTCCTCCAACTTTTCTTGAAATTCGAATAATGGCATTAATTAATAATTCTTTATCAAAATGTGCATATTCTATAACTAATCGCTTTGCTCTTTCTACATTACTTTTTTCAAGCAAAATAAAATTTGCGTTTTGCATTTGCTTATGAAAATTTGTTGGAATATACACGGTACCAATTGTAAGGCTTTCATCTTCAATCCAAACAGGTTTGTTTAAATCAATCTTTTTTAACGAATTAAATAACAAATTTTCAAAATGTTCTGTTTTAGGTTGTTTTAATTGACCGAAATGACCAAAAACAGATCCTTTATGATTTGCCAAATTTTCGAGATCTATAACCTGTTGTCCTTTTGTTTGTATGTATTTCAGAATTTCAGTTTTACCAGTTCCAGTCATTCCTCCAATTACTATAAGATTAAATTGTTTCTCGAAAAAATCTTTAACAAATTGTCTGTATGCTTTGTATCCGTTCTCGAGAATGAAAACGTTATATCCCGCAGTTTCTAATAGCCAGGCCATATTTTTACTGCGCATTCCACCACGCCAACAATGTAATCTAATATCTTTTCCTTTAGCAACACTATTTACACTTTCAACAAAAGAAACAAGTTTTGATTGAACTTTTTCTAAACCAATTTTTATAGCTTCATCTTTCCCTTGTTTTACATATGCAGTTCCTACCAATACTCTTTCTTCGTTTGAAAATAGTGGTAGATTTATAGCATTTGCAATGTGCCCTTTTTCAAATTCAATTGGTGATCTAACATCAAAGATTTGATATGATAATGATAGAAATTCTTCTGAATTTAATCTTGTTGGCATTTTAAAATTCTAATAAACTTTGCAAAGATTATAATAATTAACTGATTTGTACATATTAAACATTTGTGTTGATTTAGAATAAAGTTTATTGTATAAGGCTGAAATTTAACGTGATATTAGAGCAGGGTATGAAAATTTATTTTGAATAAATTTATTCAACAATATTGCATTATTAATTGCATCATAATTTCTACTTTTGTTTCCTTAATTAAGAATTTATTAGTTTATGGCTGAAATGAAAGTAAATCAGGAAACTGCAAAAAAACTTGGTATATTACCAGAAGAGTTAGAGCAGATTAAGAAAAATCTTGGACGTATGCCAAATTTTACCGAATTAAGTATTTACTCGGTAATGTGGTCGGAACATGCATCATATAAAAACTCAATAAAGTTATTAAAAACTTTGCCACGTAAAGGAGCTCGTTTGCTTGCCGAAGCAGGTGAGGAGAATGCCGGTTTAGTTGATATTGGCGATGGCTTAGCATGTGCTTTCAAAATAGAATCTCATAATCACCCTTCAGCAGTTGAGCCATATCAGGGAGCTGCAACCGGAGTTGGTGGTATAAATCGTGATATTTTTACTATGGGAGCACGTCCTATTGCTCAATTAAATTCTTTACGTTTTGGCGATTTAAGTTTAGATAGGACCAAATGGTTACTTAAAGGTATAGTAAAAGGTATTGGTAATTATGGAAATGCTTTTGGTGTTCCAGTGGTTGGTGGTGAAATTTATTTTGATGAATGCTATAATGCTAATCCTTTAGTTAATGCAATGTCTGTTGGTATTGTTAAAAAAGGAAAAGTTATTTCTGCAACTTCGGGTGGAGTAGGAAATCCAGTTTATATTGTTGGTTCATCAACTGGAAAAGATGGAATTCATGGAGCTACTTTTGCAAGTGCCGATTTACATGAGAATTCTGCCGATGATATTCCAAGTGTACAAGTGGGAGATCCATTTATGGAGAAATTGCTGTTAGAAGCAAGTCTTGAATTAAATGAGACAGATGCAATAATTGGAATGCAGGATATGGGAGCAGCAGGAATTATTTGCTCTACTTCAGAAATGTCGGCTCGTGGCAAATGTGGAATGAAGATTTATCTTGATAAAGTTCCGTTACGGCAGAAAAATATTGAGGCCTGGGAAATATTACTTTCAGAATCTCAGGAGAGAATGTTAGTTGTTGTTAAAAAAGGGCAAGAAAAGGTAGTTGAAAAGATATTCGAAAAATGGGATTTGCATTGTGCAATTATTGGAGAAGTAATTAATGAGGATAGATTATATTTTTATTATCATGATAAATTAGTTGCAGATGTTCCTGCAGATTCTTTAGTACTTGGTGGTGGCGCTCCAGTTTATGAGCGTGAAAGCAAAGAGCCTAAATATTTTAAAGAGCTAAAGAAATTTAAAATTTCACAGGTAGAAGAGCCAGAAGATTTAAGAGCAGTTGCTGAAATGCTAACAAATGAACCAACACTTGCATCTAAACGTTGGATTTATGAGCAATATGATACAATGGTTGGAACAAAAAATATGGCAACAAATGTTCCTTCTGATGCAGGAATTGTTAATATTAAAGGAAGTGATAAAGCCTTGGCTTTAACTGTAGATTGTAATTCAAGATATGTTTATGCAGATCCCGAAAAAGGAACCGCAATAGCAGTTGCTGAAGCAGCCCGTAATATAGTTTGCTCTGGTGGAACTCCGGTTGCAATAACAAATTGCTTAAATTTTGGAAATCCATATAATCCTGAAGTTTTTTGGCAGTTTTCCGGAGCAATAAAAGGGATGAGCATTGCTTGTACCAAATTTGGAACCCCTGTTACTGGAGGAAACGTAAGTTTCTATAATCAAACATCAATTGGAGATACTATTGAACCAATTTACCCGACTCCAACTATTGGCATGTTAGGAGTTTTAGAAGATAAAAATAATGTTATGTCATTAGCTTTTCAACATAAGGGTGATATGATTTTTCTTATAGGACCTGTTGTTGAAGATATTTCTTCTTCAGAATATCTTGTAAAATATCATGGGATAAAAAAATCACCATGCCCAGCATTTGATATTGAAATGGAATATAAAGTTCAACAAATAGTAGCATATATTATTAAAAATAAAATGATAAGTTCTGCACATGATGTTTCTGAAGGTGGAATTTATACTACACTTTTAGAATCAGCTATGCCAAACGATTTAGGTTTTGATATAACAACTTCAGCTGAAGTTAGAGCTGATTCATTTTTATTTGGTGAGTCGCAAAGTAGAGTAGTTGTATCTGTAACACCTGCAAAAGAAGATGCATTTATTGATTTTATGATGGATCAGAAAGTAGGATTTATGGCACTTGGTCATGTTACCAAATGTGAGTTAAGAGTTGATGATGTTTCTTTTGGTTTTATTAGAGATCATAAAAAGGTATACGATACTGCTATTGAAAAGCTTATATAATATTGGAACAAAATTTAATTGTAGAGAAGAATAAAGAAAATGTGGCGTCAATGTTTGATGACATTGCGCCTTCTTATGATTTTTTAAATCATTTTCTTTCACTGAATATTGATAAAGGCTGGAGAAAAAAAGCTGTTAAAATTCTTTCTGCTTATTCTCCAAAATCAATTTTAGATGTTGCAACAGGAACTGGCGATTTAGCAATTGCAATGCTAAAGCTAAATCCTGAGAAAATCACTGGAATTGATATTTCAAAGGAAATGCTTGAAGTAGGAAAAAAGAAGATTTCTGAAATTGGTAAACAACAGGTTATTGAATTACAACAAGCAGATGCTGAAAATATTCCTTTTGCTGAAAATACTTTTAATGCAGTAACAGTTGCATTTGGTGTTAGAAATTTCGAACATCTGGATAAAGGGATATTAGAGATTTATAGGGTGCTAGCAGCTAATGGAGTTTTTTTAATTCTAGAGTTCTCTCGTCCTAAAAATAATTTTTTAGGATGGATTTTTAAATTTTATTTCGGACAAATTCTTCCATTATTGGGAAGATTATTTTCTAAAAATAAAGTGGCTTATAAGTATCTTTTTCAGAGTGTTCAGCAATTTCCGAGTGGTGATGAAATGAAAAAGAAATTATCATTATTAGGTTTTAAAAATGTTACTGCAAGAACATTATCAATGGGAATTGCAACAATTTATACAGCTTCAAAATAATATCGGATTATGTCCGTTTTACTATCTTTGTTGAAATATGCTTAAGCATACAAAATTCATAATATTAATTCTTTCATTATACTCAGGTATAGTTTATAGCCAAACTGTTAGGCCATTAAATTTACCAAAGTATGATATTATGCCATTGCATTTTGGTATGTCGCTAGGGATTAATCAAATGGATTTTACTATTCATAATTCAGGAAAATTTTTAACTCCATTAATAGATTCTGTGTATTCTATTGAAAATAAGCCGCTAGTTGGTTTGAATATAAATATTGTCTCCAATTTTAATTTTCATAAAAACTTTGCAATAAGATTTTTACCAGGATTGAATTTTGGTCAACGCGACTTATATTATTGGGTACGTAAGGATTCAACTTATTTTACCCATGTAATGAAACTTGAATCAACCTATCTTGATTTACCATTATTATTTGAGTATAAAGGAAAAAGATTAACTAATTTTCGGCCATATCTGATTGGCGGAGCAAGTTTAAAAATTGATTTAGCAGCTCAGAAAAAAGTTAAGGAAGAAGATAAACCAAAAATAAAATTAAGTAGAACAAGTGTTTATTATGAAGTAGGATTTGGTACCGATTTTTTTCTTGAGTATTTTAAATTTGCTTTAGAAATTAAATATGTAGTTGGAATAAATAATGTGCTTGTACCTGATCCAACTCAATTCTCTAAAGCAATTGATAGAATGAACAGTAAAATGATTATGGTTTCACTTACTTTTGAGGGTAGCGATATTAGAGTTTTTAAAATATTTAATCGCAGAAGTGGTAAATGATTAAGCAAGTTGACCTAGTACTCTCGCCTGTTGATGCTGCTAGAACTAATTCGCATTTAGGTTTTATTACAAAAAAACTTAAAATTAACAAAACACAAGTTTCATTTTTCAGACTGGAGAAAAAATCTGTTGATGCCCGTCAACGTGAAATAAAAGTTCAGTTAAGATTTATAGTTGTTGTTGATGAACCAGGATATAGTCCTGCAAAAATTCTTTTTAATCAACAAAACATTAGTAATGCAAAAGAAGTTGCTGTTATTGGTGCAGGGCCTGCAGGGTTATTTGCAGCATTACAACTTATAGAATTAGGGTTAAAGCCTGTATTATTTGAGAGAGGAAAGGATGTTCATGAGCGAAAGCGCGATATTGCAACAATTCACAAAAGTCAAATAATTAATCCTGAATCTAACTATTGTTACGGTGAGGGTGGTGCCGGAACTTTTTCTGATGGTAAATTATATACACGTTCTTCAAAGCGTGGAAATGTAAATAGAATTTTGGAATTATTTTGTTTACATGGAGCTGATGAAAATGTATTATATGAAGCACATCCACATATTGGTTCTGATAAGTTACCAAAAGTAATTGAGAATATAAGGCTAAGAATTATTGAGGCTGGTGGAGTATTTAATTTTAATACTCGTGTAAAAGAAATAATTGTAGCTGATAAAAAAGTTAATGGATTATTGTTAAGTAATGGTTCTGTTTTTTCGGTAAATAATGTTATTCTTGCTACAGGTCATTCAGCAAGGGATGTCTATAGAATGTTAAATGCAAAAGATATTTTAATTGAGTCAAAAGGTTTTGCAATGGGTGTTAGAATTGAGCACCCTCAAAGTGTAATAGATAATATTCAATACCATGGATTTTCAAGAGGTGAATTATTGCCAGCTGCTTCCTATAATATAATTCAACAAGTAAATGGGAGAGGAGTTTATTCTTTTTGTATGTGTCCGGGTGGATTTATTGTTCCTGCAGCAACAACACAAGGAGAAACAGTTGTAAATGGTATGTCAGCTTCAAAAAGAAATTCCCCATTTGCAAATGCTGGTTTTGTTACAGAAATTAGAGATGAAGATTTAACTGAATTTAAAAAGTTTGGTGTATTGGCCGGACTCGAATTTCAATCGTATTTTGAACAATTAGCGTTTCATAATGGTGGAGGTGGATTAATTGCCCCTGCTCAAAGAATTATTGATTTTATTTTAAAAAGAACTTCCAGCAGTTTGCCCGAGACTTCTTATATTTCAGGAATAGTACCATCTGATATGCATAAATGGATGCCAAAAATTATTGGTGATAACATAGGAAATGCATTACAAATGTACAGTCAGCGAACAAAAGGTTTTCTTTCAGAAAATGCAATTATGGTTGGTGTTGAGAGCAGAACTTCTTCACCAATTAGAATTCCACGAAATCCAGATACTTTTGAACATGTTGAAATTAAAGGTTTATATCCATGTGGTGAAGGTGCTGGATATGCAGGTGGAATAGTCTCGTCAGCTATGGATGGAATGAATGTTGCAATTAAAATAGCAATGATTTAAATAGAGTTTTTTTCTATTTATCCATTTTTTTAACAAATAGCTTCTTTACAATATTTAGAAGTTTTTCTGAATCAACAGGTTTAGTTAAGAAATCAACAAATCCTTCATCAAGTATTTTGTCTTTATCGCTTTTAAGTGAGTATGCGCTTTGAGCAATGAATGGGATATGAGCATACTTATGGTGTTTTTTGATGATCTCTTTTTTTAGTGTAATTCCTTCCCATTTTTCTGGAAGATTGATATCTAAAATTACTATATCAAATGCTTTGTTATTTGCTATTCTTTCACTAATCAGTAATAGCGCTTCTTCTCCGCCATAAGCAAGCGAAACATTACCAACAGATTCAAGAATTGTTTGTAAGAAAAGTGCATTAAATTTATCGTCTTCAACTAATAGTATTTCATATCCTTTTACAATAACATCGTTATCCGGTATTATAACACTTTGTATCGAAACTTGTGCATTTGCATTTGAAATATCTTTTTCAGTAGAAATATAAATATAAACAGTTGTTCCAGCATCTTTTTTACTTGAAATTTCAATCCTTCCATTCATCAGTTTCATTAACCTTTTTGCCAGTGGTAGTCCCAGCCCAGCGCCTTGATATAATCTTGCATAGCCCATACTTTCTTGTCTAAAAGTTTCGAAAATATGAGGTAAGTAATTGTCATCAATTCCAATTCCTGAATCAGTAACTTTTACATATACTTCGCCAGAACTTATATTATATCCGGTAGAAATTTCAATTTCGCCTTTAGCTGTATATTTAACAGAGTTATCGATTATATCAGCAACTACTTTTGTTAAGATATCTTGATCTGCAATAATATTTTGATTTTCAGCAAGATTAAGTGTTAGTTTTAATCCTTTTTCATTTATCACAAACCTAAATAAATCTGCTGCATTTCTAACTATTTTGTTTACTTCAGTAAACCCCATATTTATTTTAAAATCGTTTGCTTCAATTCTGCTGATGTCTAAAATATTATTTAATAAATTTAAAAGCCTGTGTCCGCTTTGTTGTATTCCTTCAATGTACTTTGTTATATTAGGATTGTGATCGTTGGGTATCTTGTTTCTTGTTACTTCTGCAAGTCCTATAATTGCACTTAAAGGTGTTCGTATTTCATGATTTATATTGGCTAAAAATGCATCTTTTAATAAATTTGCTTCTTCTGCTTTTTTATATGCAAGTTTAACTTCATGTAATACTTTTTCTTTTTCATTAATTTCAGATATAAGTTCAGTAGTACGTTCCTGAACTCTATTGTCAAGTTCTTCGTTAACTGATAATAATTCTTCGTTTATATGAGCAATATGAACGTTTTTTTCTTCTAATATCTTTCGCGATTTATGTAAAATTTTTGATCTGATAAATAACATTAATAAAACAAAGAAAATTAAAATAATAATTAATAGCAGGGCATATTTCATTGAAATTTGTTCTGAAATTTCTTTATCCTTCTTTTGACTTTTTAGTCTGAGATTTTCATTTTCTTTTTCTCTTTTTTCTGAATTATATGCTGCTTCTAATTCTAAAATTCTTTTAGCATTATCTTCATTAAAAATACTGTCTTTTAAATTTGTATAATGTTTATAATATTTTAATGAAGTTTTAAGATCATTTTTTATTTCATAACATTCGGAATAAGTTTTTAAAATATCTTTTTGTAAATCCCTAAGATCACTTTTTACTGCTAATGGCATTGCGTCATCTAAAAGTTTAATAGCTTTATCTGGATTCTTTTTAATGTTATTAATTATTGCAATATTGTTTAACGTATTTGCAGTGCCATAATTGTCATCTAGCTCTTTCATTGTAATTAAAGCATCATTATAATTTTTTAGTGCTAAATCATAATTGCCAATTATTCTATATATATCACCAATATTACCTAATGTATTTGCAATTGTTCCTTTTTCTTTTAGTTTCTTTTTAATTATAAGTGATTCGTTATAATAGGTTAATGCTTTTTCATTTTCGCCAAGTCTTTTGTAAATAATACCTAGATTATTCAATGAAAATGCAATTGATTTCTCGTTATTAGATTTTTTGTAATAATTTAAAGCTCTGTTACAGTATTCATATGCTTTATCGTATTCTTGCATGTCTTTATAAAGCAAACCTAAGTTGTTGCAGCTTTGTGCAATTCTATCACCGAAAGTTCCACTATTAGTAGGTTTCTCGACTAATTTTAATGCGTTAATAAAGTATTTCATGGCTTCATCGTAAAGCCCCCATTCGTTATAAATTGAACCTATTCTGTTTAATGTTATGCAAAGGTTATTAATGTCTTTATTATTCTCGTATTTTTCTTTTACTAGCTGAAGATATGTAAATGCTTCTTTTTTATCACCAGTAAAGTAAAATGCTTTTCCTAGTAAATCTAATATCTCGGTTTCGGTTTTTTCGGAATGTTCATATCTTGAGGCTTCTAAGCATAAACGGCCATATTTAATTGCTAAATTAATACTGTCTGGAAAAGAAGCTTTAGCTTTTTCTAATAACTGATCAGATGTTAAACTAATCTCTTCTTTTGAATTATTATTTTGATTGGTCTGGCAATTAGCATTATAATTAAATGCTAAAAAGACAATAGCAATCAACAAACACAATATGTAGTATCTCGTTTTCAAATGTTTGGGAAGAGCTGTTCGGTTTCAAAAGCTAAAGTAATGATAAAGTTATTACAATGCAAAAAAATTAAGATTTATTGGCGAAATAAATCTAAGTATAGTGGGTAATGATCGCTAAATCCGCCATGGTATTTGAATCCAACAAAAGTGCGAAAAGGTTTATCTCCAATAAAAGCTTCATCTGGTTCAGTTAAAAAGTCAACTTTAAAGACTTTTGCATTATCAAGACTTGTGTATATAGAGTTGTTTTTCATTAATAAAGATGAAGAAACCATAATCTGATCAATTAAACCCCATTCGCCTTGATATTTAAGACTGCCCATTCCTTTTTTTTCTTTCATATACCAGGCAAGGTTATAAATTTGGCCAGGAACTAATGAATCGTAATTATGACCTGCTTTTAACATTTCTGTGATACTCGTATTATCGGGTTCGTCATTAAAATCGCCCATAATTATAATATTACTAAGTGGATTGGAGGCAAAAATAGAATCAATTTTATTTCTTAGAATTTTTGAAACTGCCTGGCGATTCATTTCTGATTCGGTTTGACCTCCAAGTCTGGATGGCCAGTGATTTACGAAAATATTTAATGTGTCAAAATCTTTTGTGCATCCTTTTGCATATAGAATATCGCGTGTTTTCTTTGTTGTATCGAAAGAAAAAACAACTTTAATGAATTGACTATTAATTAGTTTAAATTTATCGCTTCTGTAAAGCATTGCAACATCAATTCCACGAGCATCTGGAGATTCTTTATGCACAATTTCGTAATTTCTCCATTTCAGTGGTGTGCTTTTTAATAAATCTCTTAAAACAAACTCGTTTTCAACTTCGTAAAGTCCAACAATTTCAGGTAATTCCCAGCCCCCAACTGCTGATAATACTTTATAAATTTTCTTTTGTTTGTCTTTGTATTTATCCCAAGTCCAGTGTCTGGCTCCTTCAGGGGTAAATTCCTCATCGTTAGTAAGACTGTCGTTAAATGGATCAAAATAATTTTCAAGATTGTATGAAACAACTCTTATATAACCACGCTGATCATTATAATCTAATTTATCTACACGTTTATCAGTTTTATCCTGCACTTTGCATGAAATAACAATAATCACTAATATTGAAATGTAAATTAGATTTTTCATTTGTTATCTTGTCTTTCATATGCTCCAAGGTCGGGTAAATAGGTTCTTGGATTGCCTAAAATATCTGAAATATAATAACTGCCAATTGTTATATCGCCTTTATCTTTTGCATATGCTAATGTGTCTAGCGAGAAATCACTAGTTGAAGGACTTTTTATTCCTGGTAACTGATTTTTATAAATATTTTGCCAATGTGCAAAATTAGTCGTAGTAACAGTATCAGCAATTTTTACTAATGAGTTGATAAATTTATAATTAAAAGTACTTGAAGAATTAAATGAATCGAAAACGATTTCATTTTCCAGACTTCCATAAATTATGCAATTTCCGAAAATAGCATTATTTAATGGTCTAACATGATAATTGCCATTAACGTCTTGATAATAATTATTTAATACTAATGAAGGAGTTTGTCTGTTGGCATATGCCCATGAATTATAAATTGTACAGTGGTAGAATTCGTAACTTCCTCCAATAGTAAGCGCTAATGCGTATTGACCGCAATTTGCAATTACACAGTTCCCTGCTTTTATGTTAGTTCCTTGTCCAAATATTCCAACCGCATTCATATTTAATATTTTTGAATTGGAAATTTCAACCGTATAGTTTGTATTGGCAACAGTATCGGCTTGAATGCCTATTATTGCATTTTTAATTTCACAAAAATCAAGTCTATTATCTTTACTTCCAGAAACAAAATAAATACCTACCCATTGGCCGGGAACATCATCGTACCAATGCTCTAATCTGTCATTTCTGAAAATTATTGGTTCAGGAACACTGCCAATAGCGTTTAAAGTTCCTTTAACATACATTCTTGAACCATGATGAAAATATATTTTTGTGCCGGATGATATTGATAAAATAACGTTAGAATCAACCAACATTGAGTTATATACCAAATATGGTTTTAAGTTATTCCAGGTTGTATTTGTTGATATTGTTCCGCTTGCATCATCTCCATTTATTAAATTCACATCCTGGCCTACTGCAACTAATTTAACATCTTGAAATGTTCCATTTGTTTCGAAAACAATAGAATCCTGAACTATCATTGGATTATTAGTGTTGTTAGGATCAACATGAACTTCAACAAAAATGTAAATACTGTCATTTGCCTCCATTTCAACATTAGTTATTCTGCGAGTGCTAACACCATTAATGTTTAATCTGAAAAATGAATTATCCCCTTTTGCAAGAGAAATAGAAGAGAGTTTAATAGATTTATTATATGGATTATAAACTTTAAAACTTTGTGTTGCTGAGCCAATTGTAGTAAAAACAGTATCAAATTGAACAGTATCAACTGAAAATTCTAATTTGGCACCAGCATCAGTAAAAAACTTTTCTTTTTTACATGCAATAATGGAAATAAAAACTAACGAAACAACTATTAATATTTTTTTCAAATGCATATTTTACTTAATCTAACGGTAAATGTAAACAAAAAAAATGCTGATTTATTATATGATTTTAGAATTAAAAATAAGATTTAAAAAATGTTAAATAATAGAATGGTTGAGCAACCATAAAATAAGTTTGACTGTCTTAGAGTTATAATAGTAGTTTTTTCCATAAAGTTTTTAGGGGTTGGCGCTAAGGTCGAAAGGCTTTAGCGCTTTTTTATTTTACCTATCGAAATCTAAATTTAATCTGTCTTTCATTTTTAAAACAGAAGGATTTATTTGAGCAAAAAACTGGTATTTTTCAATATCGGTATATGGTTTTGCACTTTCATTTTCTTTATGCTCTGTAACTTCAACTTTTAAAGAAATAGTATTGTTTTTAAGAACTTGCTTTAAGAAAAATAATATTTCATCGTGCAATTTTTTTAGTTCGTCTTCTTGAGATTTATTAATTGCAGGAACAATTATCTGATTGTTTTCAGAAAGTTTTGGAATATTTGTTTTTAACAATGGACTTATTCTAACTGCATCGCCTTTGGTATCCGCAAATTGTAGCCATGCTATTTCAAGTTCACTATTTGTAAATGGAGTATTTATAGTAGTATCAGTTGTATTAATATTAGATTGATTATTTGTAGTTTCTTTTTCTGATTTCTCTTCATGCATAGCTTTCTTTATAGTAAAGCTTTTAGGTCTGGAATTATCCTCGGCATTATAATCAACTTTGTTCTCTTTAACAACTGGTGAGATAATTTTTTCTGGAGCTTTAATGGTGGGTGTTGCGTTGTTTTGTATTGGATTATTTACTGGTGTATCTGTTTTTGTAATTACAGGATTGACTTTAGTTTGGTTTACATTTGAAGTTCCACTATTTAAATTATTTGTTGAAATATTACCTGAAAAATTACAGATTTTAACTAATGCTAATTCAACATGTAATCTTTTGTTATGGCTATTTCTATAATCGATATCGCATTGGTTGCTTATTTCTAAAGCTTTAAAAAGGAAATCTACTGAAACCTGATTAGATTGAAATTTATATCTTTCTGCAATTGCTTTTCCAACTTCAAGTAATTGAATTGTAATAGGATCTTTACAAACTAAAAGGTCACGGAAGTGTGCAGCTAAACCAGTTATGAAAAATTGCGATTCAAATCCTTTTGAAAGAATTTCATTAAAAATAATTAATGATTGAGATATATTTCCAGAAATAAAATTTTCGGTAAGCTTAAAATAATAGTCGTAATCAAGAACATTTAGGTTTTCAATTGTTTTATCGTAAGTAATTTCGTTTCCGCAAAAACTTACAATCTGATCAAAAATAGAAAGAGCATCACGCATTGCACCGTCAGCTTTTTGTGCAATTACATTTAATGCTTCTGGTTCAGCTGTTACGTTTTCGCTATCTGCAACAAATTGTAAATGTCCAGCAATATCATTTACATTAATTCTGTTAAAATCGAAAATCTGACAGCGGGAAAGTATGGTTGGAATAATTTTTTGTTTTTCTGTAGTTGCAAGAATGAAAATTGCATGTGCAGGAGGTTCTTCAAGTGTTTTTAGAAATGCATTAAATGCATTTGCACTTAGCATATGAACTTCATCAATTATATAAACATTATATTTTCCTAACTGTGGTGCAATTCTAACCTGATCAGTCAGGTTTCGCATACCATCAACGGAGTTGTTTGATGCAGCATCTAATTCGTGAATGTTAAATGAGCTTGATTTATTAAATCCCAGACATGAATCGCATTTATCGCATGGTTCAATGTTTTCTGTAGGGTTAAAGCAGTTTATTGTTTTAGCAAAAATTCTGGCACAAGTTGTTTTACCCACTCCACGCGGACCACAAAATAAATAAGCGTGAGCTAAATGCTTTGTTTTAATAGAGTTTTTAAGTGTAGTAGTGATTGATTCCTGACCAACAACAGTTTTAAAAGTGTCGGGACGGTATTTTCGTGCAGAAACAATAAATTCGGTCATGTAATTTCTTATTTTCCCAAAGATAATAATTTCAAAAAATATTTCAAAAAAAAGAGGCTCTCACAAAAGTGAAAACCTCGTTTTTATATTGTTATTTTCTTAGTTAGCCTTTGCTTTTAATTTAATAGAAGTTACTTCCCATGTTGCACTATTTGTTGTGTTGCATACATACTTAAAGGCTATATAATTTATCCCTGTAAGGCTTGTTAAATCTATATTTCCCGAATTTGTCCATGTGTAATTTCCAGTAGAAAGATTTGCAGTAGTTATTTCGTTCCAACTAGCTAAATTTGGATCGCCAGTACCGGAATAATTATTGGAAGTGAATATTTTTAAACTACCATCACCAGGTATTCCGAACTTCATAGCTGAATTGAAACTTAAAGCTTCCATGGTATAATTATCAAAGTTTACTGCAGGACTTATCAACCAATCTTCATTTGTATTGTATGATCCAGCTAAATAACCACTAATATTAGCGTAAGTAGTTCCAGCGTATGATGAAGCAAACCATACTTGTGCTCCTAAAACACTATACTGAGTGAATGATCCAAGTGAAGAAATGAAATTTTCATTTATAATATTTGAAGGATATGTAATTGATGAATCCCAGTTTTCTAGATCGTTTAAGTCGCGAATATATAATTGACCTTGTCCATTAAAACTACTAAATATACCAACTAGGTCACCTTCTCCAGTAGGTAATAAATTATTTGCGAAATTTGCTAGATTGCTGGTTCTAAGAGTTAACATGTTTCCAGCAGAATCAATAATTGTTCGGTTGGTTGTTGCGGTTGTAGTACTATATGAACTTCCAACTTCTAAAAAATGAACTTTCTTTAATTTAACAAGTGTGCAATAATCATTTATAAACAATTGGGGAATAGTTTTAGTTTGTGGATTAATAGATTTAGGTAAGCTATCGCAGTATAAATGTGAACTAATTAGAGAATCGGGAATACGATCTACAAGTGAATTATTATAATAACATAATTGTGTAATTCCGCCGTAGTCGGTTAATAATAAGTCGGAACATTTTATTAATACTTTTTGACCAATTTTAAATGTATTAAATAAACCAATACGATTAAGAATGATTTTAATACCACTTGTATTGTCTTGTATGTATAAAGTTTTGAACATATTGCCGGATTCGTCATTAGCAGTAACTATCCCTTGAATAACAGGTTTAATAATGGTGTCGTTATAAATAATGAGAGTGTCGCTTATGAATAACAAGCCACCAAAATATACTGATTTTAGTTGTGCTATTGTTAAATTTGAAGAGAATCCTGCAGTAGGAATATTTGTAGTTGAATTATTTATTTTTTCTTTTTTGCAACTGGTAATAATTAAAATGCCAAAAGAAATAAAAAGAACTAATGTTTTAAGCTTATTTCTCATTTTGTAATCTTATTTAGATTTAAAATAATAGCTTAAAGATATTTAATGCATATTAATAAAACAAATATTATTTTAATAAATAAAATGCTAAAAAAAAGAGGTTTTCACTTTTGTGAAAACCTCTAATTAAATTTTTAAAATTTATTTTATTGTAAAGTCAATTTTATAGCAGTAATTTCCCAAGTTGCAGCTGTAACTGCTGTAGAAGTGTATTTAAATGCTATATGAAAATTAGTTCCATTTACTGATGATAAATCTAAATTTCCTGAAGGAATAAATGGCCAAGTAATGTCTGAACCTGTTGGTAAATTTGCTACAGGAACTGCAATTTCTGTCCATATTGCAGTTGTTGGGTCGCCACTTACATAGTTGTTAGAATAATAAACTTTAAAAGAACCATCAGTAGGTGAGCCATAACGCATTGCAGTACTAAAAGTAAGAATCTTTGAAGTAAAATTATTAATATTTACAGAATTACTAATTAACCAATCTTCGTTCACATTATAAACACCTCCAACATAACCGGTTATTTTTGCCATTGTAGTACTAAACGATGCAGGTGCCCATACTTGATCTCCTGTAACGCTGTATTGGGTAAAAGTTCCCATCGTAGATGAGGCAAAACTTTCATTAATAATACTAAAAGGAAAAGTAATTGTTGAATCCCAGTTTTGAAGATCGTTTAAATCGCGAATGTAAAATTGTCTTGTTCCACTGTATTCACTTAAAATGCCAACAATATCTCCTTGTCCTTTTGGCATGTGTTCTGCTCTAAAATTAGCATATCCACTGTTTCTTAAGATAATTGAATTTCCTGCAGAATCTAATATTGTGCGATTTGTTGTAACATTTACATCAGCATAAACACTTCCTACTTCTGCAAAGTGAACTTTATTTAATCTTACAAGCATGTTTAAGTTTGGATCACTTCCAACAATTAAAGGTATTGAGCGAATAATTGGAGTTGGTGGATTGCCAGGTAAACTATCGTTAAAAATGTGAGCACTTATTAGCACTTCAGGTATACGACCGATAGTTGTTCCATAAATGTAACCTATTTGAGGAACTCCGCCATAAACTCCAAGATATAATCCAGATAATTTCACGAAAATGCGTTGTCCTTTTTTATATGTTGTGTATAAGCTTGTTTTGTCAACAGCTATTTGAATTCCGGCTGTATTGTCTTGTAAATATATGGTTTTATAAATATTTCCTGATTCATCATCTGCACTAATAATACCTTCAATTACTGGGTTTATAATAGTGACGCCACTAATTATCATAGTATCTCCAATATGAACAAAACCAGTAGAAGCAGATTTTAATTGAGCAATTGTTAAATTCGATGTAAAATCAACTTTTGGTGTGTTCTGGGTAGGTGTGCTGTATTTTTCTTTAATACAACCGTTAAATAATATTACTATCATTGATAAAACAAGGATGTAAATTTTAGCTGTGTATTTCATATTTTTATTTTTATGAATTTTATTAATTGAATTTAAAAATGCTTTATAAAGCATCGCCTGTTAGTTTAATCTGATTTAATTCCCATGTAGCAACACCAAATGTTGAACAATAATATTTAAATGCAATATAAACTTTTGTGCCTGTTATTGCAGATAAATTAATTGATCCAGAGCTCACCCAAGTAAAATTTCCTTGTGAAATAGCAATTGGAGTTATTTCAACCCATGTAGCAAGATTTGGATCACCTGTGCCAGTATAGTCGTTTGAAGTATATACTTTTAATGAGCCATCACCAGGAGTTCCATATCTAGTAGCAGAACTAAAACTTAGTGTTTCATTTTTAAAACTGTCAAAATTTACTGCTTTACTGATTAACCAGTCTTCATTTGCGGTATATGATCCACCAGAGAATCCAGACATTTGTGCATATGTTGTTCCGCTATATGAAGAATCTACCCATACCTGTGCGCCTGTAACACTATATTGTGTGAAAGATCCAAGTGAACCCTTAAAGTTATCATAAAACATATAAGTTGGAGCGTATGGAGTGTCTAATTTTTCTTTAATACATCCTGTAAAAAAGATTAATCCTAATGACAAAATAATTAAGGATATTTTAAATGAATGTTTCATATTACGTTTTTTCTTTTTAAAGATTGATTAAAATCTGAAAGTCAACATTAAAAAATAAGTACGGCCATAACCATAATACAATTTAGGTGGAAATTTATTTATAGCAGTTGGCTCAAAACGCAATTGCTCATATCCGCCGGTAATAAGGTCTTGGTTGTTTAATACATTATTTAAATTAAAATTAATGCCAATATAGTATTCTTTAATTTTCCATGATTTACCAATTGATAAATCAACAGTATAACCAGCGTCTAATTTAATTTGTTTTGTTGCTTCGTTGATTAATGGATCGCCTAAACCAACGTTCATCTGTTGCATTGCAATTGCAGTTCGACGAGCTGGTCCAAAATCTAAATACATTTTATCGAAGTAATTAAATCCTGCACTAAAAAACCAGTATTTTGAATTATTATATTTTAAACCAAGGTTTCCGGCATTTTGTGGCCCTGTTGGAACATAAAAATATTTCTGATAAATAGTATTTACCTGATTAGGCGCTGAACCGTTTTCTACTGTAAGTGTTTCGGTAGGACGATTTGTGAAGCGGTAATTACCAATATTTACTGCTGCTGATGCTGTAATCTCTTTGGTTAGTTTTATATCTGCTCCGAATTCAATTCCTTGATGTATTTTATCTATTCCTTGTAATGATATTTGAACAAAAGTATTCAAAATGTCATCATAATAACTCTTAATATCTGTTTGGTGATTAAATGATGTTTCGTAAGCAGTTAAACGTGCATTTATTTTTTCACCTTTATAAATATAGCTTAATTCACCACCATAAACTACTTCATTTTCTAGATTAGGTAGTATATTGTTACTAACACGTGGTGATAAAAATGAGTTTTCTGGTAAGGGCGATTTTGTATAATAAGTTGCATTTGCAACAAAATATTGACGGCCACTTAATTTGTAAGTAATACCTCCCTTTGTTAGATAATTTAGGTAATTTAGTTTTTCGCTTTTACCATATGAATTATCGGCATAACGTCCGTTTTTCATATTACCTTCGCGCCAGAAAGAAGAATTAGTTAATTGAAGTCCAACATAAAAATCAATTTTATTATAACGGAATTGACTTATTCCCCATAGTTGTTGTTGATTATATAGTAAGTTATAATTGTAACCAAATTTATCTCCAACTTTTATCTGACGGTTAGGGTTATTTAAATCGTTTTGCATAGCGTTTGGATCGCTAGGGAAATCTCTTTCTGCAAATTGGTCAACATCCAACCAGTAATTTGCACCAAGTAAATCAGACATTACTTTAAAATAATTTGTATTACTTGAGATTGCCATTAAGCCTCCATTAATAGTGAGATTCTCATTAATTTCGTGATTAATGTTAGCATGAAAACTAAGTTGTTTGTTGTCTTTTCTTTGTTCTTCTACAACATATCTTGCTGATTGACCAGCTCCGTTTGATAAATAATTTATCTGATATAATTCATCCCAGTTAATCTGACTAACTGTATAATCATTGGCCCAGTTTTGTGTCATTAATGAAGGAACTACACCTGAGACATTTGTGTCTGCAATCTGGTAGCTAGGTAAATATCTATAATAATCTGGACGTGGGTCGGCAGCATTATACCAGTTTAAAGCTGTAGTACCAAATCTTCCAAAAGAATAACCTAATGAAGTTGTTAGTTTAGTTGTATTACTAATTTTAAAATTATCAGTTAACATAATTGATGGCTGATGTACATTGCGAATTTTCGCATTTCTTATTTCGTCACCCTGATATCCCCAGTTAGGATTGTAATAATGTGAACCAGTTAAATCGTATGCTTCCTGAACAGCACCTGCTTGCATTGCTCTTTTATATGGAGAACCTAAGAATGTAAGAGCTAAACTTTGTTTGTCTGAAAGTTTTTTTTCTGCAGCAAGAAAATATGAATAAGCATCATAAGATGTACCATCAACATAACCATTTTCAGCCCATCTTTTTGATCCGCTTAAAACAAATGCCCATCCATTATCTTTCATTCCGGTTGCATATGTATACATTAACCTATGATTATATGATTTATTTGCCATTGCATAAGAAAAATTATTTTGTTTTCTTATTTGTGCAGCGCAAGTATTAATGTTTGTTTCGCCACCAACTGTTCCAAGAGAATAACTGGAAGGATTTAAGCCATGTTGACTATCTTTGTTCTTTGTTACATTATTTAAACCACCCCATTCTGAATAAGAAGCACGACCGTTTTCTGGATCGTTTAAAGGCAGGCCATTCATATACATCATAATGTCAGCGCCATCATAACCCCTTACTCTAAAATTTGCTGCACTTAATGAGAATGATGAAGCATTAACAAATGCATCACTAGCTGAATGTAGTAAGCCAGAAACAGATTGTCCTGATTTATCATTGTCAAAATCAGAATCTGATAAAGTTATTTCAGCTACACCAGTTCCTTCAGCATTCGAGCTTTTTGCACTCATACCAATATCACCAAGATCGATTCCGTTTTTAGGAACAGAAATAGGTGATGTGTAAGTAGCTAAATCATCAGAAACAATTGAAATTGTGTAATCACCTGATGCAACTGATAATTCGAAAAAGCCTTTTGCATCGGTTTTTGTTTCAAAAGTTTGGATACTAACAGTAACACCCGGTAAAGGTTGTTTTGTTTGGCTGTCGATAGCACGGCCTTTTACGATAGTTTGCGCAAAGCTTTGCCCTATTAAGCAAAACGAAAGCAGAAAAAAAGTTATAAATTTCATTCTAAATAATTTTTCAAAAATGGAAAAGGACGACAAAGGTATGGAAATACTTAATGCAAAATGTGAATTTATGATTAAATATTATATGTGATTGATTGCTAGTGTGAAATATTGTTGTTTTATCGCTTATTATATAATAGCAAATGTTTAATAGCATTTTAAGTTAACTTTTAAGTTAAACAAAAATCATTTTAACAACTAAGTTTAATATTTTATATTTTTGCAGACTATTTTTATATTATGGCAAAAGAACTTATTTTATTAAATATTAGTGGTCCAGATAAACCTGGATTAACATCCAAAATGACCGAAATTTTATCTAATCATAAAGCTCATATTTTGGATATTGGGCAGGCGGTGATTCATAATTTTTTAAATATTGGAATTCTGTTCGAAGTAAATGAAGAATTTAATTCCTCGCCAATACTTAAAGACTTACTTTTTAAAGCGTATAAGTTAGGCATAGAGGTAAAATTTACTGCTGTTAGTGAAGAAGATTATGAGAGTTGGGTTAGTAATCAAGGAAAAGAAAGGTATATAGTAACTTTGTTAGGAAGATATTTAACTGCAGAGCAGATATCAAAATTAACTTCAATTATAAGTAATCAGGGTTTAAATATTGATATAATAAACCGATTATCTGGACGAACAAGTTTGGTGCAAAAAGCAGAGGATAAAAACGTTTGTGTTGAGTTTTATGTTACAGGAACTCCTAACAATTTGCAGGAAATGAAAAAAAGTTTTCTTGAATTGTCTCCGCTTACTGGTATTGATATCGCTTTTCAGGCAGACAATATTTTTAGAAGAAGTCGAAGGATGATTTGTTTTGATATGGATTCAACTCTTATCCAGGCCGAAGTAATTGATGAATTAGCAGAATATGCAGGTGTTCGTGAAGAAGTAAGTCGCATTACTGAAGCTGCAATGCGTGGTGAAATTGATTTTAAAGAAAGCTTTAAACAAAGATTGAGTTTAATGAAAGGAGTGAAAGAATCTGTTTTGTTAGAAATTGTTTCAAAAATACCTTTAACTCAGGGTGCCGAAAGATTATTTAAAGCATTAAAGAAATTTGGTTTTAAAACTGCAATTTTATCTGGAGGGTTTACATATTTTGCACGTCACTTGCAAGCTAAACTTGGAATAGATTACGTGTATGCAAACGAACTTGAAATTGAGAACGGAGTCTTAACTGGAAATTATATAGGTGAAGTTGTTGATGGAAAAAGAAAAGCAGATTTATTAAAAGTATTAGCTGATCGCGAAAATCTTTTACTTGAACAAGTTGTTGCTGTTGGTGATGGTTCTAATGATTTGCCAATGATTAGTGTTGCAGGTTTGGGTATAGCATTTCATGCAAAACCTGTGGTTAAGGAAAATGCCAGAACTGCTATTTCTACAATAGGTTTAGACGGAATTCTTTATTTAATGGGATACAGAGATAGGGATATTGAATTTTAGTTTTTATATTCCACTTTTTATTTTTTCAGTTTTACTTTTTACAAAATATCCTATATTTGTATTAAACAAATACTAAACACTATGAAACAATTTTTTACTTTATTAATTTCATTGTTATTTGTAACTTATTTATTTGCTCAAACAAGAACTACAATAGCAAATGGTAACTGGACTGTGCCAACTACCTGGGATTGTATGTGTGTTCCAACTCCCGGAAGTACTGTCGTAATTAATCATACTGTTACTTTAACTTCTGATTGGGGTCAACCAAGCGGTTCTATTACTATAAATGCAAGCGGTTCGTTAATACAAGATGCAACACCACGAGCTTTTGGACAATCAGGTGGAAGTTTTTCAAATGCAGGATTTGTAAGAATTTCAAAAATGGCTTTTTCTGGTGGTAATTTAATAAATTCAGGAGTAATAGAATCTGTAGATAGTCTGTATTTGGCAACCAGTATTGCAAATGATGGCAGTATTACCTCAAATAATTTATTTAATTCGTCGGTATTAACAAATAATAATACAATTAATGGTATTAATTTTTTTAATAATTCTACTTTTCAAAACTCTACTTCTGGTTCAATTCAATTTGAAAATCATTTTAATAATTCAATCACTACAAATGATGGTTTTATGACTTTTAGTTATTATACAAATGCTGGAAAAATTTATAATAATTTAACTGGAAGTATCAGTGTTAACAATAATTGTACAAATGGAGATACAATAAATCATGATGCCCACTGGTATAATAATGGTGCAACAACAATAGGAAATAGTTTTACAAATATAGATACACTAGATGCTTTAATTTCTAATAATAAGTTTTGTGTTTATAATAATAGTGCAAATCTAGGAAAGGTTATAGGGCTTGTTAATTTTTGTGATATTTCAAGTATGACTTTTGATTTAAATTCAGGTATTATTAGTGCCTCAGTTATTTTTTGTCAGAGCGATTGTTTTGTGTCAGTATCAGAAAATAAAATCGCCCTGAATATTAATATTTTCCCAAACCCTGTTAAGGAATCTTTAACTATTAATTTAAATAATAATTTAGTTGAAAATATTCAAATACTTGATATCTTAGGCAAAGTTGTTTATTCTGAAAAAGTAAATTCAAATAATGAAATTATAATTTTAAGAAATAATATTCCTGCTGGATTGTATGTTTTAAAAGCAAATACAGCTGATAAATCTTTTACTTCAAAAGTTTTATTGGAGTAGTAGAAACCTAACAGGTTTTTGAGACCCCTGCTCATTCGGATTTGCAATTAGGAGTGTTCGGAAGAAAAATTTGAACCCTAAAATTTGATATCCGATTTTGATTTTTATCGAAATACGAGGCTTGGATCGCCACCACATTGCTTTACAACGAGTTTAATAATAAATTCATTCAGTTCA
>CAIQJL010000144.1 GCA_903872185.1 uncultured Bacteroidota bacterium
ACAAAGAGATTTATGGGAATTTTCACTATTTGTTTAATGGTCAACGAAAAAAACAACCGATTGCTGTTTTTCCTTTAAATATTATTAATGAAAGCAATCTGCAAAATAAGATTACTTCTGAAGATAAAATATTAAGAAAAGTTATTCCAGAAAAAATATCAAATCAAAAAATAGTGTATAGGGTTCAAATTGCTGCAAATAAAAATAGAATAAATAAGGAGATTTTAAAAGAATTATTTAGTATAATTTCAGCTATAAAAGAAGAAACTATTGATGGTTTATATAAATATACAATTGGAGATTTTGCAACTAAAGAGGATGCAGATGTTTTTAGAATTAGTTGCGGAGTAACAGGAGCATTTATTCTAAGTTATGAGAATGGTGTTAGAATACAGAAATAATTAACCAGAATATATTAATAAAAGTAATTCGTTAATAAGCTAATATTAAATCTTTTTTAGAATCCTGATTTTTCGCCTTTTTTATTTGTTATAAGTGCACCAATACAACCCTTACTAGTGCAGGTTTCATTAACAGAAATTGAAATAATAAGATTCATCGTTTCTGCAGGAGTAAAAGCAAAGAATGTTTTAGGGCTATATGTAGCTTGATCAATTTCTTGTTGAGACTTTTCAATTTCAAGCTTTAAATTATTTATATCTGCATCAATCTGAACTCTCTTTTTTCCAGTTTTAATTTTAATTTTCTGGTTTTCCAATGAAAGCATAAATTGCCTTTTTGATTCTAAATCTTTTTTCTTACTGTTATCAACTCCAAGTGTAAAGTATTCTTTTCCATTTTCATCAGTTACTTTTATACTGGTATACTTTAAAATAGCAGATGATGCAAGAAAAGATATTTTATAATCTTTACCTTCATTACAAACTACGTTTATTTGAGAAGATTTTCCTCCAATAAATAAGCCGCATTTACTTTGTACATCATATTTCCATGGATATCTAATGCCTGATTTCTGTATTGTAAGAAACTCTTGGCAGTTTTGTGAAATTGCAGCAAATGGAAGTGCAAATAATATAATTAATAAGATTTTGTTTTTCATAACCTTGTAGTGTGTTAAGACATTTTAATAATAAGGTTTCTGAGATTATTTATTTCTTTACTAAAAGACTCAAACATCTCTTTAGTGAAAATATATTTACTTTTTTGACCAATTACAACTGAAGAAGTATCTATTTTAGAAACAGTATTTTGTTCTAAAGTTTCTTTAATTACTTTATCATAAATTGCTTTTAAGTTAATGAATTTAGCTAACTGTTCTCCAACTTCTGGCTGGTCTTTATATTTTTCAAGATTTAAAATTAAATTATTGAAAGTTATTTTCTGGCTAGCTATTCTTTGAATGTTTGGATCTTTCTCTGAATATGCACCAACTAAATTTGTAGCAATATACATACTCTCAATCCAACCACCTGACATAATTAAGGCAAGTGTTTTTCCATTGCCACTTTCTTCTAATTTTTGAACAACACTATAATATGAATTATTTGTAATATCAAGAAGTGAGTCAGCATTTGCAATGTTATTTTCCAACCTGCTATAAGTTTCATTACCAATTGCTGTTGAAAGGCCCATCTGGTCGCTCATGCTTTTTACTTTTCCAAAATATTTCAAACTAGGTTGAAACTTTTCAAAAGCAGCTAAATATGCAAGATCTGCAGCATAAATTCCTAAATTTAGCTCCTGTGCTGTTTTTGATTCATAAACTGATTTTTCAGAATTCATTAAATTATCTTTGAATTTGCAACCAGAATTTTTTATTAGAGCAAAAAGTTCGTCAGGTGCTGGTACTTGAAATACCAAATCAGGCATCTGCTCATCTATTGAAACAGAATCTGTTTCAAGGCTATCTGCCATGTTTTCTGTCGTACTGCTTGAATCTGAATTACATGCTGTAAAAAATGCAGATGTAAAAACCATTATAATAAATGAAATGTGTTTGATAGTTTTCATAGTTAAACTATTAAAATTTAGCAAACCTACATTTTTTTTTAAAAACATACAAATTGAAAACTTAATTTTCTCAAATAATAATAAAGCCAAAAACGTTTTTATTATATTCGTAAAAATTAAATTTATAACTTAATACATGATTATTAAATTTCAATTCTTGTTGATTTTAAGCTTTTGTGTACTTTTTCCTTTTCAGAATTTTGCACAAAAAAATAAAAAATCAACAGAAAAATACGAAAACGCAAAAAAGTTATTTCAAATAGGCGATATTAAAAATTGTAATAAGGCTTTAAATCAATTAATTATTGATGATAGTACTTATGCTGCACCATATCTATTTTTAGCAGAAATGTTTTATAACGCTCAGGACTATAATAGTATGATTCCTGTTTATGAAAGATGTGCTTTAAATTGTTCAAAAACTTATCCTAATATTTATATATTACTAGCTAATAGTCTTGTTTATATTGGGGAAATTAAAAAAGCAAAAGTGAATTTTGAAAAATTTTTGAAAATAAAAGGTACAAAACCTGAATTACAAACTATGGCTGAAGAAGAATTAAAAAAATGTGATTTTTCTTTAGATTTAATTTCTAAGCCGGTTCCTTTTAATCCTCAGAATTTAGGAGATCTTGTTAATTCAAATTGTGATGAATACTATCCTAATCTTTCGCCTGATGAATTAACTATGATTTTTACCAGAAAAATTCCAAAATATTCAGGTGCCGATCCTGCTTCTGAAAACACTCAGGAAGATTTTTATATTAGTGATTTTATAAATGGAAACTGGACTAAAGCTCAACCTATTCCTGGAAATGTAAATACTGCAAATAACGAAGGTGCTCAAACTATTTCTGGAGATGGACAATTGATGATTTTTGCTGCCTGTAATAGATTGGACGGAATGGGACAATGCGATTTATATTTTTCTAAAAAAGTAAATGGAAAATGGAATACTTCAAAAAATATTGGGAACGTTGTTAATACTGTAAATTGGGAGTCTCAACCAAGTTTGTCATCAGATGGTAGAACTTTATATTTTTCAAGTGAACGACCTGGTGGTAACGGGCAATCAGATATATGGAAATCTACTATGAACGAATTTAATAAATGGACAAAACCAGTTAATTTGGGTAATGTTATTAATACAATAGGAGCAGAAACTTCACCATTTATTCATCAGGATGGAAAAACCTTATATTTTTGCTCAAATGGCTTAATGGGTGTTGGAGGTTTTGATATTTATTTTTCTAAACTTAATGAAGAAGGAAAGTGGTCTGAACCAAAAAATCTCGGTTATCCTATAAATACAACAAAAGATGAGATTGGGTTAGTTGTTAATGCTCAAGGTAACAAAGCATACATTACATCATCCCGAGAGGGTGGTACTGGACTTCAGGATTTGTATTCTTTTGAATTATATAAAGAAGCCAGACCAGAATCCGTAACATATATCAAAGGAAAAGTTTTTGATAAGGATACAAAAAAAGCCTTAAAAGCTGAATTTGAATTAAAAGATTTAAAAACTGGGTTGAGTGTTACAAAATCATATAGTGATGAGTCTGATGGTAGTTTTATGATTTGTATAACGCCAGGGAAGGATTATGGACTATTTGTTTCGTCAGAAGGACATATGTTTTATTCAGAAAATATAAATCTTACAACAATTTCTCCTTCTCAAAAACCATTTGAAATAGAAATTCCAATTGAACAAATTAAAAAAGGAAGTACTATAATTTTAAAAAATATCTTTTTTGATACAGATTCATTTAATATAAAAGTGAACTCAGAATCTGAATTAAATAAATTAATTTCATTTATGAATTCAAATCAGTCAATTAAAATTGAAATTGGAGGACACACTGACAATAAAGGGAAACCTGCTTATAATCTGGATTTATCCCAAAAACGTGCTAAAGCAGTTTATGATTTTCTTGTTAAAAAAGGTGTAGTAGTGGCACGTTTAAAATTTAAAGGTTTTGGTGATACTGTGCCAATTTCAACAAATGACACAGAAGATGGAAGGTCGATGAACAGAAGAACTGAAATGAAAATTGTAGAATAATTTTTTGCAGTCAGGTCTTTCGACCTGGCTGTTTAAAATTCTTAAAATGGCAAATCGCCAGTCGAATCAGTAAAATTAGGTAAGTCAGAAATATCTGGCATTGGATTATTTGGTTCTGAGCTTGAAGAACTGGATTCAGCACCAGCTGCTAATTCAATTTTCCATGCTTTCACATCAGTATACCATTTACCGTTAAATTCACGACTTTCAACATCAAAAGAAACATCAATTTCGTTTCCTATTTGTAAAGCACTAGTACTAATTTTATCGCCCCATATTGCTATGCAAACTTTTTTTGGATATTGTCCTTTGGTTTCAATAATAATGTCCTGTTTTTTCCATTCGCCATTTTTTCCCGTTCCTGTTTGAAGTGGGAGAAGCTGTATCAGATTTCCGATAATATTCATATAGTGATTTATTAATTGATTTTAATTTGAAATAATTTGTAAAAATAAACTTTAATAAATCCAAAAATGCATTTTTCTTAAAAAATTTCTAAAAAGTTAATGAGTTTTTTTTGATTTTGTATTCAACCTATTTTTATTTACTTTTAATCTAATATATATATTTTTATGAAATTAGATAAATTATTGATATTAACAGCTTTAGTGTTTGCGGGTATTGCAGATGGTTTTGGACAAATTGCTGCATGGGATTTTTCAGGAATTACTACAGCTGTACCAACTTATACCGCAACAACTTTTGATGCAAATTTAAGTTCATCAAATCTAATTACTCGAGGGGCTGGTGCTTCTGCTAGTGCGGCAGCAAATTCTTTTAGATCAACTGGATTTAAAAATGAAGGAATTTCAACAGCAAATACCGATTATTTTCAAATTACAATTTCACCAAGTTTAGGATATAATTTATCGTTAAGCACAATTGACGCAAAATTTGGAGGTACTGCTTCATATTATGCTCCTCCTGGTGTTAGTTCGCAATTTGCTTTTAGTCTTGATGGTATAAATTTCACTCTAATTGGTTTGCCAGATCAAACCACAAATTTAACAATGGCTCAAATTGATTTAACCACAATAACTGCTTTGCAAAATATTTCATCTGGTACTACAGTTTATTTTAGATATTATGCAAGCGGACAAACAACAACTGGTGGGTGGGGTTTTCTTTCGGGTACTACTTCTGGAACAAATGGGCTTGCGATAGGAGGAACTTTAACGGTTGCTAACCCAAATAATAATGATTCTTATGTGCAGAATCCGGTAATTCAAATTGGATCGGGAAATATTTCTTCATTAACTACAACATTAGCCCAAGCAGTTCCTGTATTTAGCGTTTTAGTAAATGATGCAGGTACAAGTGATGGTCTTCCAACAAAGATTACACAAATTACCTTAAAAAATGCAAATCCTGTAAATTCTGCCGATTGGCAATCAGCAATACAAGGTGTTTCTATTAAAAATGGAATAAATGCAGTAACTATTCAGCAAGTTGTTATTAATTCTGGTTCAATTGTGTTAATTATTAATTCTGGCGATTTGGTTATTCCTGATGCTGGTTCTGCTGAACTTAGTTTTGCCGTTTATCTTAACCAAACCGGATTAGTTGATGGTACCCAAATGCAGTTTTTTGTAAATCATTTATCTTCTGGTTGGAGTTCAGACATGAGTGGTTCTGGTTTTAGTCCAACATTTGTGTCTGATGTTAATTCAAATATATTTTTAATAGATGTAGCTGCAACAAAGCTCCAATATACTGCAGTGCCTGCATCAGTATGGGCAAATCAAAATTTTGGTATTTCTGTAAAAGCTACTGATATTAACAATAACCTTGATTTATCTGCAAATAATCAAATTCTATTGCAAAAATCTATTGGAAGTGGTATTTTATCTTCTGTTAATGGTTTAACTCAAAATCTTTCCGGAGGAATTTATAATTGGATTGATGTAAAATATGATACGCCAGGTTATTTTTCACTTTCCATAAATGAGCAAACTTCTACAATAGCTCAATCAACATCAAGTTTAATAAATTGTATTCCAACAGGACAAATTTTAAATGAATCATTTACTGATGGTGATTTTACAAATAATCCAACATGGTTTGGCGAAACTGGCGATTTTATTGTAAATCCAGGAGCTCAACTTCAATTATTTACTACAGCTACTGCAGCTGATACTTCATATCTTGTAACTCCAATTTGGCTTTCGCTTGATAGTATTGAGTGGCAAATTTATGTAGATTTAGCTATTTCACCTTCAAGTAGCAATTATTTAAAATATTATTTAATAAGTAATAATCAAAACTTAAAAGATACTTTAAATGGTTATTTTATAAAGATGGGTGAAGATTTAGCTAATGATGCGATTGAACTCTTTTATCAAAATGGAAATGTTGTTACATCAATATGCAGGGGGACTAATGGACTTGTAGCTGTTACCCCAAAAGCTAGAATAAAAGTAATTAGAACAAATGGTGGTTTATGGCGATTATATATTGACCCTACTGGCGGTTCAAGTTTTGAGCTTGAAGCTACTGGTATTGAAAATTCTTATTTCTCAAATGGGTTTTATGCAGGAGTTTTTTGTAAATATACTACGACGAATTCTGCTGGTAAATTTAATTTTGACGATTTTTATTGTGGTCCAATTCAGGTTGATTCAATTGCACCAGCATTTGCAGATCTTTCAGTTGTTGATTCACTTCATTTAGATTTGCATTTTTCTGAAGGTATTTCTTTAAGTACTGCACAAAATCTTATAAACTATACTGTAAATAATGGAATTGGAAATCCAATTTTTGCTGTAAGAGATGCTATAGATTATAAAATAATTCATCTTACTTTTTCAACTCCTTTTATTTCTGGAACAACGTATACGATTACAGCAATTGGTCTTAAAGATTTTTCAAATAATGCTATTTCACTGCCGGTAAATGAAATATTTATGTGGTATAAAGCATTACCATACGATATTCAGATAAATGAGATTATGGCAGATCCATCTCCAGTTATTGGTTTGCCAGAATTTGAATTTGTTGAACTTCATAATCGTTCGGTATATGATATCGATTTAAGTGGTTGGTCTATAACAATTGGTACTTCTTCTGTTTTAATTCCATCTACAAAAATTTTAGCGAACGGATATTTGATTATTTCTACAACAGTTGCTCAAACTGCCTTACAAGCATATGGAACTGTACTTGGAATAATTTCATCATCATCTGCATTAACAAACACAGGAAATACTATTGTTTTAAAAAATAAGGAAGATCAGACTATTTCTTTTGTTCAATATACCGACAATTGGTATAGAAGTACATTTAAAGCAAATGGTGGATGGAGTATAGAGCAAATTGATCCTATGAATCCATGTGGAGAAGAAACAAACTGGATAGCTTCAACAGATCCATCGGGTGGTACTCCCGGAAGAAGAAACTCAGTGTTTGCTGCAAATTCTGATTTAATTGCTCCCGAGCTTCTAAGGGCTGTATTAACAGTGCCTGATACTTTATTGTTGACATTTGGAGAAACTCTTTTTGCTAGTGATACTTTAAATAATAATGATTTCTCAGTAAATCATGGTATAGGTTCGCCTACAAGTGCCGTTTTTACTGACATAACAAAGAAGAAGGCAAAATTAATTTTTAATCAGATATTTTTAAATGATACTGTTTATGAGATTACTGTATTAGGTCAATTAAAAGATTGTGCAGGTAACTTTATAGCGTCGTCAAGTAAAGCTCAGTTTGCAATTCCAGATACTACTGTTCCTGGTTGTATCGTTATAAATGAAGTGTTGTTTAATCCTAATACAGGAGGAGTTGATTATGTTGAACTATATAACAAATCAAATAAGATTTTTGATTTAAAAGATCTTAAATTAGCCATTGTAGATATTTCTGGTCAGCCTTCAATTATTGATGATATAGCACCTGAAGGATTTTATATGTTTCCAGGAGATTATTCAGTTTTAACGACAGATCCGTCTAAAATTTATCCGTTTTATTCATGCCCTAATAAAAAAGCATTTGTAAAAATGGCTGCAATGCCTTCTTATAATAATTCTGATGGAAGAGTAACTGTAATAAATAAATCCTTTCAGGTTATAGATGATTTTAATTATACAGAAAGTATGCAGTTTCAATTGTTAAATTCTTTTCAGGGAGTTTCTTTAGAGCGTATTCATCCTGATTTTGTAACACAAGATACTAAAAACTGGCATTCGGCTGCAGAAAGTGCTGGATTTGGAACACCGGGATATAAGAATTCTCAGTATTTACAATTCGAACAAATTGATGCTTCAATAACAATTGAACCAGAATTGTTTTCACCAGATAATGATGGTTATAATGATGTATTAAATATTAGATACAAATTTGATGAACCTGGATATGTAGCTAATGTTACAATATTTGATGCCAGAGGGAGAAAAATAAAATTATTAGTTTCAAATGAATTGTTATCACTTGATGGATATTTTACTTGGGATGGGCTTAATGATGCAAATCAAAAAGCTGCAATAGGAATTTATGTTGTTTTTGTTGAGGTGTTTAATCTAAATGGAACTGTTAAGCATTTTAAAAAGGCATGCGTTGTTGCAAGTAAATTGTAAGATACTCAAGTCACACTGAGGCACTCGAAGTGTGATGTATGAGTGTTTTAACGCAGTCAGCTCGAAAGACCATGACTGCAAAGGAAAGATGATTGCAATTAATATTTAAAATGCATGTAAAAATCTTTCGTCAATTCTTTGTACTCGTTAGTATAGTGATGTCTAACTCCCGTTTCAATTGTTATTTCTGATTCCAGTGTTATTTGTTTTTTGTCCGTTACTGCTAATGAAAATTCTATTAAAATTCTGTGTGGAACTTTTGACGGGTTTGGTTTAACTCTACATAATCTGTTGCAGAATAACCCATTTTTATATGAAATATTCATAAATTCAATAGCAAGATCGGTTGGGTAAATAATTGCTAGTTTACCGTTTTGTGACAAATGTTTTTTACAAAAAAATATAATATTTTCTTGACTTAATCTATCTGAATGCCTAGCAATTGTTCTCAATTCATCAGGTGCTTTTAATGAATTCTGAAAAAATGGTGGGTTTAATATTATAAAATCATATTCTTCAACGGGTGATTCAAATTCTTGTAATGAAGTGTGGTAAAGTTTAATTCTATTTGCCCATGGAGAATTATTTATATTATCGTTTGCTTGCATTATTGCTTGTTCATCAATATCAATAGATGTAATTTCAGCATTACTTTTTTGTGCAATCATTAATGCTAAAATCCCTGTACCAGTTCCAATATCTAAAGCAGTTTTTGATTCCGAACAATTTGCCCATGCACCTAATAAAATTGAATCTGTGCCAATTTTCATAGCACATTTATCATGTTCTACTTTAAATTGTTTAAACTGAAACCAATTGTTGGGCATTATATAATTTAGGATTTAGGAAGTTAGATTTAGTATTTTCCTCTATTCATATTGAGTGTTCATCGTAACAGATCAAAAAATCGTCTATATATTATCTTAAAATATACATTTTGCCAAATCCTTCTTTAAAAAATTTGTCGGCATCTGTTGCTCGGTGTTCAATAGTTTCGCTGTTTAGTTTTGCTATTACTTTGAAAAAATATACTCCATTTGCTAATTTGTCGCCATACATATCTGTACCATCCCATGAAAATTGTGTAATGTTATTTCCAATGTGAATTAAGCCTAATTCATTTAATCCTATTTCTCTTACAAATTTACCTGTAACTGTAATTATTTGAATTCTAAAATCGTCTGGAATTTCTGAACCAGTTAAAGTAAATACAAATCTAGTTGAAGTGCTAAATGGGTTTGGGTAATTATAAACATTAGTAATTGTTGATTTATTAATGACTTCGAAATTAATTCTGTAGTCATTACTTCCGCTTTCGTTATTTGAAACGTCTTTAGCTTGTATTCTCAATTGATATTTACCATCATCTAGTGTAGGTCTGTATTCAATTATGCAACTATTGTTAGGTAATTGTGCTGGTGTCCATTGTAGTTCCGATAAAGTACTGTTAAAATAAATTCTTTTTTCTATGCCCGTGAATTTATTTGTAAGATATATTCCAAAAAGTGAAGTGTCATTGAGCCCTAAGAATTTATTTTCGTCTTTTAAATTTGTTAAAATATATGGTTTGGCAGATACAATGTCTCCATTCATAATATGAATTCCATCAAATGTAACATCAAGCAAAGGATTTGTTTTGTCATTTAATACTACAAATGGTTTTTCTGCATAATTATTAAAATGGTATTGCTCTATTTGATTGTATGCGCCGGTGCTAGTATCAGTTGGGTTAACTTCATACCAAATATGATTTAAGCCAGTATAACCAGATGTGTTAAATGTTATAGTGTCAACTAAAATATCTCCGGCAGGGTGAGGTCTTAATTTACGATAACCTAAATCTAAAAGTTGATTGTTTTTATCTTGCAACCAATATCTTACTAGCAAACTATCCATATTATACTGACTAATGTTTTCTGTGGCAACAGCGAATTTCATTATATCGCCTTCCTGAAGCGTATCTTTATAAAATAACCTTCCTTTTGAAGGATTAATGGCAGTTTCAGGGGCTTCGTCATAAGTAATCTGCCAGTGCGATAACTGTGCAGGAGTTTCTAATGAATCATCTTTAGTATTAAACGAAAGCCTTAAATATGGAAATTGACTAGCATCAGCATAATTATAAAGATCGTTAATGTTGTAATTTGTTACAGGTATATATGGTATAACTAAACTGCTATCACTATTTGGTTTATAGGCAGTTGTTTCAAGATGAACTTGATCTTTAGTCTGATTTTCTAAAGCATTTTGTTTCCAGTGTAAAGTTTTCCAATAGGTAGATGGTCCTATTAAGGTTGAACGAATATGACCAGAATTATAATGTGTAGGAATTTGAACATATAAATCAATTGTATCATGATTATTTGCTCCCCATTCTTCACGAACTGAACTTACATTCCCTTTTTTTGCATAAAAAATATAAGGTATATCATTAGCTAATGTTCTGACTTTTGTAGCACCTAATGCTTCAAAAGATTGATATGTTGCTTCGGGCCAGGATAAAAAAGCCCCGTAATTAAAGCTGTAAGCTAAAATATGAAAACTATCAGGTACTTGTGTTAAGAAAGTTGCAAGATTATTGATATAAGGAGGTGTAACATAAAATACAAAATATTTATCAAGTCTGGTTCTACTTGGGCAAGAAGAGCCGCCCTGAAAACTTGGCCAATTTACCTGACCATAATTTCTTGAAAATTCACTTTCCCAAGGAACTAGAGTAGTTGGATCAATTACAACAAGTATCATAGCGCCATTTGGTCCACATGATGAATAATCTGTAACCGCATCTAAGTAATATCTTATACTAAAGTATTCGGCAGGGTTTGGTAACCCTTTGTTATGACATCTTAATTCTTTAGGAGAACTTACAAAATCTAATTTTCGATTTGTTCTGTTGTAGTTAATATCTGAAAAACCATCTTTTTTAAATTGAAAGAAATGCGCTTGCGACCAGCCTGTTTTTCCTGAAATATAAGTGAATGAACTTTCCTTCCAATTGTAACTTCCACTTCCTTGAGGAACGGGACTTACTCTCCAGAAATAAACTGTGCTATCTGTTAAAGTTAAACTTGGTGTCCACGATACTATTCCTCCAGTGTGATTTACAAATCCAGTTTCTAGTCGGGTAGTTAATGGATTTTCAAAATCTGTAGTGTCTATTTCAAATGCATAGGTTTGTGTTCCAATAAAAGGATATCCTGTTGATGCCATTAATGTAACAGTATTGTTAGGATGAATAGCGAACTCATAAGGAAAAATAGGGGTGAGGTCCCCCGAGCGAATTGTTAAATCTGTGCAAGAAGAATTATTTGTCTCGCTCATTTCTGCAATCCAGTTTTCAGAATCAACTGTTACGCAAAAATGATTTATACCAGGTCCGTTAACAAAATCTAATGGAACTTTTATATATACAGTATCTTTGAAATGACAACCAAACGCAAACTTTGTATAACTAACTGTTGATCCGTTTGGCAATGTTCTGTTTAAATTTACTGCAAAAGTATCGTTAATTGCTTTACCAATATTTGTAATAATTATTTTTACATCAAATGAATCGCTTGCTGCAGAAACTGTAACAATCTCTGGCACAAAACTTATTGAACTTGAGTTAATTGTTAAGTCAGGTAGATGAAAAGATTTTAAACTAACTGCAGGGTCTCCATGTAAAGTAAATTCAAGGCATGTTTTTAACATGTAATCTCCGTAATCGTTAATTAATGTTTGATTTCCGTCTTTAATACATTTACCAATTGATTTGGTGTAATTTTTATAAGCAAATTGTTTGTATAATTCTGTTGTGTATAAATTTAAATTCCACGGATATCCTAGATCAACGGTAGCAAGAAAACCAATTGCACCTTTTTGCTGAGCGAATATCCATCTTTCACTAACTTTTCGTGGAGCTGGTAAATGAATGTCACCTGTTAAGCAAGAGTTAGCAATAAGTAACGGGTATTTATTATGATTAAAGTAATTGTCAGGTTCCTCAATGTTTTGGTCAAAACCATCGGTATAACCATGACCAAAAAAAGTAATTAATGAAGTTCCATCATTAATTAAATTTCTTACCGAATCTGAAACCGTAATTTGTATAGGAAGACTAGTATTCTTTAGAAAAGTACTAACGTTTCCGCCAAAAAGAGTGTCAGAAATAATTGTTCCAAAATTATTTAAATAACCCGCATATTCATGTTGTTGTGAAGTATCGGTTCCACCGCCAAAATGTATAATTCTTTTCATCCATTCAGTAGGAACCAAGCCTTCGTGTTCAATGACTTTTGTAAGATATGTGTTAACTTCATTGTTATTTGTTGCAGCAATTCTGCCAATAGGAATATCCTGAGTTTCGTTATTTGTTGTAATCTTTGTTGTTAATAGATTGTCGCATGAAGGGCTTCCGTATGAAGGTACAAGAGTATTTGCAAAATTAGAACTGTTCTTCCTAAAACTCTCATTATATAACCATGTTCCTGAATGAATATTTTTCCCAATAAGAAATACATATTTTGTTGCACTGTCATAATTTGTCGAAATAAATTTCAGAAAATTCTTAATAGCTAAT
>CAIQJL010000145.1 GCA_903872185.1 uncultured Bacteroidota bacterium
TGCAAAAGTTGTAAGTACCATCAATGAAACATTGATAACAAAAATCAGTGAAATTGAAAAACAAATTGAGTTTTAACAATTCAAAAGGGTATTGCCGAAAGGCAGTACCTTTTTTAAATCTTTTTATTATGAAAGAAAAAAATAACATATCAAAAAAGAATAAGGAATTAAAAAAGGAACAGACCATACTGGGCCGTTTCCTTGAGCTTAATCCTAATATTGAAATCCTGATTAAGAAATTCAATCTAAAACTTAAATCCTCTGACTTATGAATACTAAAGACATATACGACAAGATTACAAACATTATCATTGAGATGCTTGAAAACCATAAAGAGACAAATTTCTCTCAATCCTGGTTTAACATTTCTGGCGATTCGGTATTTGCCAAAAACATCGTTTCTAATCATGTTTATAATGGCATAAATCAACTTATGTTGAATTACCTAAAGAAGAAGTATCATTTTAAATTCAACCGTTGGTTGACCTTTAAACAGCTTTCTGAAATGAATGGTAAAATTCAGAAAGGATCTAAAGCTGCAATTGTAGTATTTAAATCGGCAATGTATTTTGATACAAATTCTGAAAAGAACATTACAAAACTGGTTGAACATCTGCAAAAGAGCAACCAGTCAATCGAACACATTAAAATGAAAAAAGTATCTTACTTGAAATACTTCAATGTTTTTAATGTTTCTCAGGTGGATAACCTTCCCGATGATTATTACAAAGTTTTAGAAATTGAACATTTGACAGAATTTGAAAAAGATGAAAAAGCTGAATTAGTAATTGCAAATTCAGGAGCTGCTATTGAATATTCTCCCTCCAATGATGCTTTTTACAATTGGGCATTAGATAAAATTTATATGCCCGAAAGAAAACAGTTTGTTTCTAAAGAAGCTTTTTACAATGTGCTTTTTCATGAAATGGGACACTGGACCGGAAATTCTATCCGTTTAGATCGTAAACAAAACGGTAAATTCGGAAGTAAAGAATATGCTTTTGAAGAACTTGTTGCCGAAATTAACGCTGCATTTCTTTGCGCTATGTTAGGATTTGAAAATAAAATAACAGATAATGTTAGTTACATTGATAACTGGCTTGCTGTAATGCGTAATGATAAAAAGTTTGTAATACAAGCTTCTTCACAAGCTCAACAGTCTGCTGATTTCATCCTTGATAAATCAAAAGTTACTGAGCTTGTAGATTAATTTCATTGAGTTTTCTTTTCGGTTACGGAAAGAAAATTCGCTGCACCCGAACCTGCACAGGCTTCACCCAGACCTTGCCTGTTTTTCTTTCCGTAAATCAGCAAAAATCCATTTTGCCAACTCAAGTGTATAAATACACTAAACAAAATTATGTTAATAGCCATATTACTCATAATACAATAAGGCGGGTAATGCAGAGAGTTGTTATATATTAAAAGAAAAACAGCAAATATTGCACAAAAAATACACTTCCGCCCAATAAATTCGGCAATTTTCATAGATAAAGATTCATAGTAGAATGGATGTATCATCGATGGATATTGGATATAAACTCGATCAAACTTTCGACATAATGCCGATGTAGAGAATTTATAAACTCGATATCAAATATTAATGAAATACAATTTTTTCGATTTATTTTCAAAGTTTAATTAATATTTCATTAATACGAATTAAAGAAATTAAAAGCATTTTATAACACTTTGCATGAATTAAAGGAAAATGACATTTTCACAGGTATTATCTTTGTTTAATAAATTTTAATAACATGAAAAACATAAAAAAAATCTTGACCATTGGAGAAATGAATCGCTCTAATATTATTGGTGCTAAAGTTGAAATTGAAAAACGCGCTTTCAACCAGACTCTAGGTGAATCACAAACAAAAAAGATAAAACGAACCACCTATCTGAAAATATGTTGGTTTTGTGGTTCACCATATGAAAGTAGAAAATATAACACTTACGCTTGTTCACCAAGATGTGTTTCCAATATTATTTATGCTAGACATAAAGGATATAATCCAATAATTAAAATGGATGATTTAACAAAGGAAAAGAATGTTAGAGAAGTTAAGGACAGATTGGGATACTTATAAACTCAATTTATTAAATTGTCCTTTAAATATTTTAACAATAAAGATTATTATATAATTTAAAAAAAGCAGAAATTTTTCTGCTTTTTTTAATATAATATTGAATCAAAAGATATTAATTGAATAATATCAAATTAGTTGTTTTTTTATTGTTATTGAACTATTATTGTTTTAGACGTTACAGAACAAGCATTAAAATATCCAAGTGCTCCATTACTTATATTTGACAAAGGATTTGCAGGTGATGCTGATTGATTTATTAATCCACTACTACTTAACTGAAGCAATGTTCTAAAATAATCATAAACATTTTTATCTACAGATTGCATAACAATAGTTACATTATATCCAGGCTTTAGTTTAGTTTCGTCTTGCCCTCTAGCAAATAAAGGTTGATTTATTGCTTCTCCATCTTTTAGAAGATCATCTTCAACATAAATAGATTTTTGAGTCACACCATTTATTATTTTTATGAATCGGTAATAATTATCAACTCCAATAGGATCAATAAAATTTACATAAATTGTTTTATTACTACCCTTAGGTGTTTGTTCAGTAACTATAGTTAGAGTATCTAAAATTACAGAAGATGACATTTTTGAAACTGCTGAATATTCTTTGCCATTTGCAGTTACCTTAAGCGTATAAGTTCTACCGATGGTTCCTTGTATTGTAGACGTTGAATAAATTCCAGCAGAAGTTTCGGTAAGTGTTTCAGAATTTCCGAAATCATCACTAATTATTACTGATGCACCTGAAACCGAAGGGAAATTATTTAATTCATCAAAATTCGCAGTATTAGTTAATTTAATGGTATAGGGTCCAGGTTGATCATTTATATTTCCTTCAATAACAATTTGAGGATCTTTAGAATTAAGATCTATATTAACAACCTTTTCGCATGAAGAAAACACTAAAACAACTAATAATAAATTAAAAATACCAATTAAAGTTGACTTATATTTAAATATATCTATTTTCATTTTGTTAGAATTTAAAGTTGTATGTTATTGAAGGAACCCAACGAAATAATGTTGTTTGAACAGCTTGTGTTTTTGTAGGATCGTTAGGATCTTCCTGGAATGTAATTGTATATGCATTTTCACGTCCATAAGCATTATAAAGTGAGAAGTTCCAACTCGATTCAAATTTTTCTGTTTTCTTCCTTTGCCATGTTAAACCTAAATCCAGGCGATGGTATGTAGGCATTCGGTAACCATTGCGTTCGGTATAATAATTTACTAACTGACCAGCAACCTCATACTTTCCGCTTGGAAAAGTAACTGCGTTTCCAGTGTAGAATACCCATGTTGCAGAAACTGTTAACTTTTTTGAAAGCTCATAAATCCCAACAATAGAGATATCATGTGTTCTATCTTGCTTTGCAGGGTAATATTCTCCTTTATTTATTCCAGCAATTTTCTTTTCGGTTTTAGCAAAAGTATAGCCTACCCATCCATTAAAACGTCCATATTTCTTTTTTAGAAAAAGTTCTATTCCATAAGCCCTACCAGTTCCGAAAAGCAATTGCGATTCTGCATTTTCATTAAAGCGTAGCTCTGCTCCATCTTTATAATCAATTTGATTTTGTAGGTATTTGTAATATACTTCTGTTGAAAATTCAAAAGCATTGTTTTTAAAATTTCTAAAATAACCCATTGAAATCTGATCGGCAATTTCTGGTTTTACATTATTGCTACTCGGAATCCATAAATCTGTTGGGTTACCAGATGTTGAGTTTGATAGAAGATGTAAATTTTGAGTATTTCGCCCATAGGCAGCTTTTATGGAACTTTTTTCGTTTAAAATAAAATTAGCAGAAAAACGTGGCTCTATATTATAGTAAGTTGTTACAAATTCGCCTTTAGTGTATGAAGCAGTATCGATTGTTTCTCCTAATGAATTATAAGTATAGAAATCACCAGCACCTAATGTACTAAATGAAGTAAAGCGAATACCATACTCAAAACTAAAAATACCTGAAGGTTTCAATTCATGAGTAAAATAGATTGCATTTTCCAACGCTTGTTTATGTTTTAAATTAAGCTCAGATATTGAAGAATCACTTTTTGTTATGATTGCTCCTGGAATAATTTTATGATAAATGGAATTAAGTCCAAATTTGAATTTACTCTTTGTATTTGAAAAATACTGAAAATCCTGCTTTATGTTATAATCCTGTATTCTGGAAACAATTTCCCCATCTGTTCCTGCAAGTCGTGTATTTATATTATAATCGTAATTACTAAAAATCAATGATGTATTTGAAAATAGTTTACTACTTACTACATGGTTCCATCTTAATGTTCCTGTTTTATTTCCCCAATCGATACCCATCTGGTCGCCAAATCCAAGAATATCTTTACCAAAATAACCAGAAAGAAAAATCCTGTTTTTTTCGTTAATACGATAATTAACTTTTGCATTAAAATCATAAAAATAAAGCTTTCGTTGCCTCATAGCACTATCTTTTGCTAGTTTAAGAAACAAATCGGCATAAGATCTTCTGCCATTAATAGTAAATGAACCTTTATCCTTAACAATAGGTCCATCAATTTTTAATCTCGATGAAATTAACCCTAAACCACCTTCAACTCCATACTGTTTATCGTTTCCATCTTTTGTTTTAATGTCGAGTACTGATGACAATCTACCTCCATATTCTGCTGGTTGTCCTCCCTTATATAGTGTTACATCCTTAATTGCATCAGCGTTAAACACTGAGAAAAATCCTAAAAGATGCGAAGCATTATAAACTATTGCTTCATCAAGTAATATTAAGTTTTGATCTGCTGCTCCACCACGTATATAAAACCCACTATTACCTTCACCTGCTGACTTAACTCCAGGTAATAATTGAATAGTTTTTAATATATCCTTTTCACCAAAAATAACTGGTATATTTTTAATTTCTTGAATATTTATTTTCTCAACACTCATAAGATTTTTGGTGATATTTTCATCTTTCTTTTCAGCAGCAACAACAATTTCTTCTAATTTAGTAGCTTTTTCTGAAAGCGTGAAATTTTGTACTGTGTTACCGTTTAACTTCAATTGCTTATTTTGAAGATCAAATCCTATAAACTGAGAAATAATATTATAAGTTCCCTCAGGAATAGAAATAGAATAAAAACCATATGCATTAGTTGTTGTTCCTATTGCTGGCATTTCCTTAATTAATATTGATGCACCTATTAATTCTTCACCAGTTTTTGCATCTCTTACAAAACCACTAATGGTATATTTTGTTTGAGCACTAACTATCTGACTAACCAAAAGAATACTTAAAGTAATTTTTAGAAAATGTTTCATTTAAACTTTATTTTTTAACTCAAATTTGATTGCTCATTTAATGAACAATGTACTATAATAGAATAAAATACTTGATTGAAAAGTCAATAAATTAAATCACTTTAAAGTCGATGTATTAATTTATCAATATTTCCTGCATCATAAACCTGCAAAAATCCTTTTGATAATAAAAACTTTTTAGCTACAGCACTTCTTACGCCTCTGACACAATAAATAACAATTGGAGTATCTTTTTCAGTTAAAGTAACAAGATTATCATTAAAGGAATGAAGTGGAATATTAACAGCTCCTTTTATATGACCCATATTAAATTCATCTTCATTCCTAACATCTAAGATAACAGCACCTTGTTTTACCAATTCATCGTAATCAACTTTTGTACCTAACCCAAATAATTTCTTAATTACTTGTATCATTCTTTTGTTTTTTAATAGTTGAAATACCTATTGGTAAATACAACGGGCAAAAACTGATAATACTTGTAATAATAAAGATAGATGCAAAAACTAAAAGAACTATAGCTAATGTTCCTGAAATAATATGTGTAAAATAAGCTACTCCAATTACAACAGCAATAAGTATCCTAATTGCTCTGTCGATGTTACCCATGTTTGGTTTCATTGTTTTAAATTTTAAGTGTATTAATTAATTTTATGTAAACTTATTACTTTTAAAAGCTTCCCACAGCTACTTATGTTACATAAGAGTTATTTTATTTCTGCCAAGAATTAATAAATTTTCATTCTCCATTTGTTTTAGAAGTCTTGAAACAATTACCCTTGATCTTCCAAAATCGTTTGCTAACTCATCATGTGTAACTAATAAAGTTTTACTCTTTGTTAGTTCACATTTTTTTTGAATTAAATTAAGCAATCTTTTATCCAATTTATTAAAAGCTAAAATATCCAAAACATCAAGCAATTCCTCAAAGCGCTTGTGATATAATTTAAATAGATAATCAACCCATTCTGGATATTCCTTAATTAAAATACTAACCTTATCAATTGAAATGAATAATATTTCTGTTTCTTCTTCGGCAACAACTTTTACTTTACTTGTATCGTTATAAATGCCTCCAAAGATTGACATAACACAACTTTCCCCAGCATTTATATAATAAAGTAAAATTTTGCGACCATCTAAATCAATTCGCATAACCTTAATGCAACCCTTTTGTACAATTGGAATAACTGTGATAAATGTATTTTCATTTAATATAGTTTCACCCTTTTTAAATACTTTAACAATACCCAAAGATGAAAGCCTTGCTTTAATTTCTGGTGATGTTTCAATCATATTATTATCCATATTCAAAATTATTTAGAGTATGTATAATTGGTTCAAAAAGATTGCATGAAAATAATTAATAACGCAAGAGAATAAACATTAGGACATTTTTTATTTTGTTATATTTTATATCTTAAACTTCCGTTTGGGCATACTTCAACACACTTTAGACATTTTGAGCAACTGTATGCATCGCCTGGATTAAGCTTTTTTTCTTCAAATAAACTATATTTAACAGGATCTAGAGTGGATAAATAACATTGTTTATCGCACAATCCACAATTTTTACAAGTATCAAGATTAAGTTTAATCTTGAAGATTGACCATTTATTTAAATATCCTGATATCCATGCAATAGGACAACCCATTTTATGGTATTGATACATTGCAGCAAATTTACTATTGGAATTTCTGCCCAGAATTATCTCCATTATAAAGCCCATTGGGCACATCCAACGACAAAACACTTTACCAAAAACTACACCTGTTGCAATGCCCAAAATAAGAATATACCATAATGATATATGATACCGGGATATTCCAACATACATTAAACCACCAATAACAGCAAGAATAATAACACGTTTTGAAATTAAATACTTTGATATTTTTTGCATTATTATTCCTGTTGTTAAAATGGTAATAGTTGTGTGTGATTATTGTTAATTAACACCAATAACTGAATTTACGATTTCAAAAGATTCAGCAGTAGCAGCATCAATTGCTTTTATTGCAGCTTCTGGTAATCCAGTTGAAATTTCTGCCATATTTAATAATGCCACATATACTTTACCATCTTCTTTTTCATAAACAGATAATCTGCAAGGCATCATTATTGAAACGATTCTTTCATCGCTTTTCTCTAACATATTACCCGAATACTCTGGCTTACAGATTTCAACTACCTGAATTGGTCTTACAACTTTTCCAGACTTAGCAAGAGATTGTTCAAAATTATGATTTGCTGGGTTCTGCCATCCTTTTTTACTTGCTGCTTCTATTAACTTTTCAACTGTGATAGCCACATCAAATGGGCTAGTTTTTTCAATAATTAATTGTTTTGTTTTCATGTCTGATTTTTATTAATGTTTAATCTAATTCTTTTGCAATTGCAATTGCAGCAATAGTACCATCGGCAACTGCCGTAGTAATTTGTCTGTATTTTTTACTTATAACATCACCAACGGCATAAACACCTTGTATGCTTGTACGCATATCTTCGTCGGTTTTAACATAACCCCAACTATCTAACACTAATTTATCTTTAAACATTTCGATGTTAGGTTTCATCCCAATAAAAACAAAAACACCATCACTTGTGAGCTTTGTTATTTCTTTTGTTTTTAAATTTTCAATTTCGGTTATTATTTTGTTTCCATCACGAACAAAAGATCTTGGCTCATGCTCAAACAAAGTTGAGATTATTGGATTTGCAAACAGTTTTTCCTGAGCTTGTTTATTAGCAGTAAAGGCATCAAACTGATGTACAATCGTAATTTTACTTGCGAATTTGCTAATAAAATCGGCTTCTTCTACAGCTGAATTTCCACCACCAATAACTACTACTTCTTTACCTCCATAATATTTAGCATCACAAGTTGCACAATATGATATTCCTTTACCTTTTAATTCCCTTTCACCTGCAATACCCATAAGATTTGGAGAAGTTCCGGTTGCTATTATAATTCTTTTAGCTTTTATAGTTTCAAATTCATCAATAACCACTTCTTTCTTTTCAAGATCAATTTTAGTAACATCAACTGCAACTTTATAAACCGTACCACATAATTTTGTTTGTTCCGACATATTATGTGAAAGCATATAACCAGGTTGTGGATCAATAAAACCTGGATAATTTGAGACTTCATGAGTTGTTGCAACATTACCTCCAGGAAGTGCAATATCAATTAGCACGGTGTTAATTTTAGACTGACATAAGTATAAACCAGCGGTAAGTCCACCAGGTCCTGCACCTAGAATAAGTACATCAAACTCTGAAACTATTGGTTTTAGTTGTGATTTAATCTCTTTCACTCTTTCTGCGGGCAACATACTATCAAGTTGATCAATAATATCGCTTCGCTTTATTCCACCATTAAGGGTTTTAGGCAATTGTACTCCATTATCAAAAAATAATAAAGTTGGAGATGATTTCACCCCAAGTTTCTCTGCTAATTCTTTATTTTGTTGGCGAAACATTTTTACAAATTTTATATCATTGCCATAAAGTTCAGATAAGCCTTCAAACTTTGGGGCAACGGCTTCGCAAGGCGGACATTCTGTAGAATAAAAATCAAGAACTACTTTTCCTCCCTCAATAACTTCCTTTTCAAATTCTTCTTTAGAAATTTCTTTCATCACTTAATGTTTTAATTTTTTAATGCTTCAATAGGATTATTGTTATATACCCTGTCTTTTACAATTAATGTTGTTGTATAAGAATTAATATGTTTTTGAAATAGAATATCGTGCCCCAGACAAAGCCCTACTGTTATTGTTAAATTGACTAGTTCGTTATTTATTTGTTCGGCTTGTGCCAAAGGATTGCATGAAACCTTCTCAATTTTACTTTGATAATTTACATCTGATTGCTTAAACCCTCCTGTTGTGCAAGAAACTGGATATATTTTAAAACCAGATTCTCTAAATATCTGAGCTATTAAAGCAGAATCATTTTCCATTCCATAACAATATGCCAACCCTATACGTTTAAAATTCATTTCGTTTGAGAATTCTATTATTTCCTGTAAACGAGATAATGTTCCTGCTCTGCCATTATCAACTAAGGTTGCTGATGCCTGAATTATTTTTTGATTATCAGGCAAATGATATTTTGACATTAATGTATCTGAATCAAATTTCTGAGAATTACAAGATTCTGTTACTCTACAAGTTTTAATATTACATTTGATACAATCCATTTTAACTTTCAAAATAAGATGAAAAACCTAGTTCAAGTAATTCTTTCACTGGACGACAATCTGTAGAACAAATATTTCCTGTTCTGTTTTTAGCTACCGATCCACAACCTCCACCACAAGCTAATTGCAAACTACAAGAACTACATTCAGAAATAGCAGTAACATCGCGACTTTGCCATTCATTAATTATTTGTTCTTTTAAAGTAATATCAGGATAAAATGTTCCCAATGATTCATCTGATTTACCTACTGTTGCAGTGCACGAAAATATATGCCCAGTATAATCAAATGCCCATTCTGTTTTGCAAGCCGGACATGAATCAAATAATGGATCAGGCAGACTTCCATTCTCAGATAAAAACTTTGAAATTGAATATGCTGGTTTATGGAACTCTACTATATAAGGATACTGTTTTATTAATTCGTATAACTTTTCATATAAGTTAACCCTATCAAAAAGCTTATCAGGTGTTGACTGGCAATGATGAAGTTCGTAATTACGTCCAATTTGTGTTTTAAAATAAGGGCTATCAGTCCAACCTTTATCAATTGCAAAACGAGCTAAATCTGGCAAATTCTCAATATTTTCTTTATCGATCACCATTCTTAAATTAACAGTATGTTTATTTGAGATACAACTATCTATACCCTCAACAATTTTATCAAAAGTACCTGCCCCTCCCTTTAAAAAACGACGTGCATCGTGAACAAGAGCAGTGCCATCAAGAGTTATTTGTATTTCACGAATCTTTCCTTCTTTTAAAATATCAGTATATTCAGCAAGAGTATAACCATTGGTAACAAAGCTCAAATCAATTTTAGATTCGTTTGCTTTTTTAATAAAGTATGAAATAATTTCCTTTTGTTTTGGTGAGTTTAATAGTGGTTCACCACCAAAAACGGTTATGTATTTCCTTTTACCTGCAAATTCTTTGTTTATATATTTAAAGAATGAATCAATAATATCAGAATTTACATTTCCTGTTAAAGGAGCATATTCATCTTGATAACAATATGAGCAGGCAAAATTGCAGCTATAATTTGGCACAAAAAATAACTGAATTTCATCATCATCACGACTATCTATAAAATCAAGATACTTTTTCTTATATAATTTATTTTCATCATCTACATTTACTAAATAACCTTTTTCAGCCAAGTCATTAATTATATTTTCATCATCGATAGCTTCATTTTTCCTTAATTTATTAATCTGTTCAGCAATATCAGGATTAACTATATCAGCATTCCCAGAAAGAAGATTAGTTATAAAGAAATTCTCAGAATCCTTTATTTTTGAAAATATATTGTGTTTAGAAAAAATCATAATTTTAAATTTTTAAAACAGAACCAGGAATCAATATGAAGAAATTTGAAAGAAAACTTATTAAACATTTAATTTGATTCCTGGTTCTAATAAACTAATCGTGGCAACCAACTACTGTTTTCGAAATTTTAGCACAACACTGTGCAATTTTAGCCACTTCCTGCTTCTCATTTTTTTTGATTAAACTTCTCATAAGAATTGTATTTAAAATTAATGAACTAATAAAACTTCTTTAACTGCTCTTTCAAGTTCTTCTATTGGCAAAGCTCCCATAGAAGACTGAGGCTGTCCATTTACTGGAATAAATAATAATGTTGGCAAACTTGAAACACCCATAGCTTGAGCCAATTGTTGTTCAGCATCAGTATTTACTTTATAAACAACTATTTTTCCAGCATATTTTTTTGCTATTTCCTCAACCAATGGTGATAACATTTTGCAAGGACGACACCAATCAGCATAAAAATCTATGATAACAGGTAAATTGCCTTCAAATTTCCATTCTTTATTTATTTCATAATTAAAAACCTTTTGTTTAAAGCTTTCATTTGTTAATGACATAACTGTTCCTGGAATATCCTCTATCTTTTCAACTTTATTTTCAGTTAAAGTCGCAGGCTTTTCATTTTTGTCATTACTGCAACTACACAACAATAAAGAAACACCTATTGATAATATAAAAAATTGCGTTTTCATTTCTTTAAATGATTAATTAGTTATTACAACCACAGTTTCCTGAAGATTTTGTTGCTGCTATAGTCCAGCTGGCTACATTAATTTTACCTTTTTCATATGGTGCGGATTCTTCAATAATATTAACGGTTGAAAAACCTGCCTTTTCGAGCTGTAAAAGATATTCTATACGTGTTACAGAACCTGCCCAACACTCTGCAATTGCAACAGGATCATTTTTATATTCTTCAGGTACCGGACTTGTTGAATAAATATCACTGATAACAAATCTTCCATTATTTTTTAATATTCTATAAATTTCATTCCAAGCAGCCTGTTTATCTGAAGCATGATTTATTGTGCAGTTTGAAATTACTAAATCTGCAGTATTATCAGGTAATTCTAATTTTTCAAGTTCACTTTTAACAAAGCTAACATTTGTAATATTAAATTTAGCTGCATTATGTTTAGCCTTTGCAAGCATTCCATCAGAAACATCAATTCCATATACAAAGCCTGTTTCCCCAACAGATTCAGCCATACGAATAACATCAGTTCCTCTGCCACTACCAAGGTCGACACAAACTTCTCCAATTAAAGGTTCAGCATAATTTATTGCACCACCGCAAGAAAGGCAACAATCTGATTCTGCTAGTTGACTATATCTATTATTTATCTCTTTAACTTCCATAAATTATTAGTTTAAAATAAAAATTGACATTATGCTTTCCTAATCTCTTTCAAAAGAAAATCCTTTTGTTTTACACCAACAAAACGATTTATTTCTTTACCATTTTTAAAAAGTATTAAAGTTGGAATACTCCGTACTCTAAATTTATTGGATAACCCCTGACATTGATCTACATTAACTTTTCCAACATACATGTCGCCAGATAACTCGGATGCAACATCATTTAATATTGGAGCCATCATTCTACAAGGTGCACACCAGCTTGCCCAAAAATCTACCAAAACCACTTTATTCTTTGTTTGTTGTTGAAAATTAGTATCAGTAAGTGTTAAAATTTTAACATTATCTGTAACAACTGGCAGATTTTTTATTTTTGCTTTTGCAATAATAAATAAAACCGTAATCAATATTATTAAAACCGCCAGAACAATTATAAATGCTTGCATTTTATAGTTTTAAATTTATTAATTGTTAATCACTACAATTTCATGACTAAGCTCCATTATCTTTTTATACATAAAAGACACACCACAGTATTTCTCTTGAGAAAGATTTACTGCCTTTTCTAATTTATCCAGAGGTAAATCGTTTCCTTTGAACTCATAAATCAGATGTAATTTATCATAATGCTTAGGATGTTCTTCGGTAAGATTTGCCTCAATTTTTACCTGAAAACTATCAGGGGTAACTTTCATTTTCTTTAATATCGAAATAACATCCATTGCAGTACAACCAGCCAATGCGGTTAACATTAATTCTTTTGGGCGTGGTCCTGAGTCTTCTCCACCAACTTCTGGTAATGCATCAATAACAATATTATGGCCGTTAACTAATGAATTGAATTTCATATTACCTAACCAATTTGTATCTACTGAATGTTTCATATTACATTTTTTAAGTTTACAATACAAAAGTACAATACTCAATAAGTGTATTTGTTAAAAAGGGCTTTCTGTACCACAGTATAATAATTGAACTTGCACAAGTTATTTATTGATTTAGATTAACTTTGCATATTCATTAATTTAAAACAGTTAAATGAAAACAATAGTTGAAACCGATAAAGAATTTGTTTGTGATATTAAAGCTCCATGCTTTCAATCGCTGACTCCAGAGGAAATCACGTTGGTGAGAGCAAGTAAAACACAAGTCTTATATCGTAAGGGCGAAAATTTAACTAAGCAAGGAACTTATGCAACATATGTTCTATTCGTAATTGATGGTTTAATAAAACAGTATATTGAAGGTGATGGCACTCATAACTATAACCTTCGAATTATTCATGAAGGAGATTTTGTTGGGCTTTCATCAGTATTTTTAAAACACACATTTAATTATTCAACAATTGCATTAACTGACACAAAAGTATTTTTAATCGAAAAAGAAGCAATTTCTAAAGTAATTAAGAAAAATGGAATATTTGCATATAACATAATAACACGTTACTCGGAACATAACACAGTGCTTTTTGATACTATAAGCAATCTTATGTACAAGCAAATTAATGGTCGTATTCGCATTGTGATTATGCCATCTGTAACGCAAGTAATGAATTTAAGTAAATAAAATAACTGATTTTTTTATATGGAATCGCAAATAACATTAA
>CAIQJL010000146.1 GCA_903872185.1 uncultured Bacteroidota bacterium
AAATTCTACAAACTCAAATACTGGTGGCTTATTAATTACTGGTGAAACGGCTTCAACTTATACGCCACCTAGCTTAATAGCAGGAACTGTATATTATTATTGTGTTGCAAGTGCTTCAGGTAATGGCTGCGGAGATGCATCAAGTAATACAGCAACTGTAACTATTGTTACTGATCCTTCAATAACAGAACAACCATCAGCAATTTCAGAATGCATAGGTGGTACAACAGCATTAACTATAACTGCTGCAAATGGAACACCGGGCTTAACTTATCAATGGTATTCAAATTCTGCAAACTCAAATACTGGTGGCTCATTAATTACTGGAGAAACGGCTTCAACTTATACACCACCTAGTTTAACAGCAGGAACTGTATATTATTATTGTGTTGCCAGTGCTTCAGGAGATGGATGTGGTGATGCAACAAGTAATACAGCAACTGTAATTATTGTTGACATTCCTTTAATAGATACTCAGCCTGTAAGTATTGAGGAATGTATGGGTGCTGTTGGCGAATTGTCAGTAATCGCTTCTGGAGGTACACCATCATTAACTTACCAATGGTATAGTAATATTGATAATGATAATACTACAGGTTCGATAATTTCAGGTGCTACTTCATCAACCTATATCCCACCAAGTAGTATTTCTGGTACTATTTATTATTATTGTATTATTAGTGCAGCAGGTAATGGATGTAGTAGTATTACTACAGATGCTGTTTCGGTATTTATTCCTTATCCTCTTGTTTCAGGTACACACAATGTAGATGTAGAGACAGCTTGTGTAGGATATAATCCAGCATTACTTAATATTTCATATTCATCAACCGGGTTAGCTCCTTTGTTATATCAATGGCAATTAAATGGAGTAAATATTATTGGTGGAACTGGTTTTCAATATGATCCTCCCGCAATTAATTCAGCAGGTACTTATTCATATTCTTGCGTAACAATAGATGTTTGTGGAAATACCATTAGCTCAAGTCCAAAAGTAATAACAATTGTTGCAGATCCAGCTATAACATCACAGCCAGTTTCTTCATCTACAGTTTGTCCTAATGATGTACTTACATTAACCGTTGTTGGTTCAGGAGGTACTCCTTCCTTAGATTATCAATGGTATTCGAGTCCATCAGCTTCTACAAGTTTTGGATCACCAATTTCAGGTGCAACAAATAGTTCATATATAGTACCTACTACAGTTTCAGGAACATATTATTACTATTGCAGAGTTCTAGCTACTGGTGGTGGTTGCGCTACAGTTTATTCTACTATTTCTACTGTAATTGTAAGTCCGGGAATTCCTTCAACACCTGGAGCAATAAGCGGAACACAAACTCAATGCCCTGGTGTTACCAGTCAAACTTATAGCATAAGTGCTGTAACAAATGCAACAACCTACACATGGTCGGTGCCTGCAGGTTGGACTATTACTTTAGGTGCTGGTACTGTTTCCATAACTGTAACAACGGGAACTGTTGGACAGAATGGATATGTAAGCGTAACTGCTGGCAATAGTTGTGGTACGAGTGCTGCAAGTACATTGTCAGTTATTGCTTCACCAAACACATGGCTTGGTACTGTAAATAATAACTGGTCCAATGCAGGAAACTGGTTATGCGGCGTACCTGATGAAACTACCAATGTTGTAGTAAATACAGGGGTAAGCAATATGCCAATAGTAGACCTTGATGCATCGGCGTTTGCAGAATGTAATAATCTTACGATTAATTCAGGTGCTAATTTAACAATTGCCCCTGATAAAGCTCTTACAGTTCATAGTACTTTAACAAATAGCAGTGGCAACAGTGGTTTGGTTATACAATCTGATGCTAACGGGACAGGTTCCTTAATTCATAAGACTAACAATGTGCCAGCAACAGTAAACAGATATATAAGCGGTGCTGCTCAATCGTGGCATTTTCTATCTACACCTGTTGCCGAACAAAGTATTAGTGGCGATTGGTTGCCAATAGGCTCATATGGCACAGGAGATCCACTAACAGGAACAGGTTATGATTTGTACGTATGGAATGAAATAAATAGTTGCTGGATTTATAAGAATAATTTAACTGCAACATACAATTGGAACAATGTGCATCCAAGTAGCTATTTTACACCAGTAAAAGGATATCTTTATTCTGTAGAAGCAACTATACCTACAAAACAATTTATTGGAAATCTGAATAATTCAACTCAAAGCATTTCATTAACTGCATCAGGTACAGTTGACACTTTAATTGGATTTAATTTAATAGGAAATCCATATCCGTCATCAATTGACTGGCAGGCTGTTTCGGGTTGGTCGAGATCAGATTTAACAAATAGTAATAGTGGTTATGATATGTGGGTTTGGAATGATGCAGCAAATAACTATGGAGCTTGTAATTCTGCTACCGGAGTTAGTACTAATAGTGTAACCAGATATATTCCACCAATGCAGGGTTTCTTTGTACTTGCATCAACAGCCGGAAGTTTAAGTTTAAATAATTTGGTTAGAGTTCATGATGGTGCCAGCAATTGGAAAAATCTAACAGACGAATCAAACAATGTAAGTGTAGTTGTAAATTCAAATGGGGGAGAAGGCTTTGATGAAGTTAAGCTTCAGTTTGGGGCAAGCCAAAATGAAAATGGTGCACAAAAATTATTCTCTAAAGTTGCTACTGCGCCAAGTTTGTATATGGCATCAGCCGATAAACTTTTATCTATTGTTAATTTAACCAATACCGAAGAAAATCCAACTATTCCTTTATATTTTAAGGCAGGAAGAACAGGTGACTATTCAGTTACATGTAATTTCGATGACAGTAATTTTGGTACTGTATTGTTAGAAGATAAGCAAACAAACTTTCTTCAGAATATGAAAACAAATCATACATATAATTTTAATTCTAATGTTTTTGATAATGCAAATAGATTTGTTTTACACTTTGGACCAGATGAAAATTATAACGAAAAAGAACTACCTGTAAGAATATACGCATACTCTAACCAGCTAATGATAGACCTTTCTCTTATTTCTGAAGAAACAGAAGTTCGTGTAATTAATATGCTTGGTCAGGTAATTTACCAAAATACTTTAAAAGGCGAATCTTTTAATACCATTAATTTTGATATACCAACACAAACTCTAGCCGTTCATTTATATAGTTCAAAAGGCGAAAAAATTAAAAAGATTACTCTATTACACAAATAAATTACTGTAATGAAAACAATAGACAGAATAAAACAGCAACATTTAAATGGAGAGTTGACTTGTGAGGAAACGCTTGAAAAGGTAATGCATCTATTTGTTAATATGGATAACGAAATTGATAGTTTGATAAGAAAATACGACGAAAAAAAGATGTTTAATCTAAATAACTTAAACAAGCATTCTGGTAATCCTGAATATGAATGGTATAATTCAGCATTTTGTCATATGGTTATATTTTTAAGAGATTTAAAAGATATTAAATCAAACAATAAAATTGAAGATGTTGTAATTGAGAAATAAAATGTCAATATAATTTTTATGAACTCTGGAGAAGAATTAAAACAAATAAAAGATTTTAATGAATATTATATTTCCAATTTTGGAAAAATATATAAAAAGACAAAAGAAAATTATAGAGAAATCTCTAGTTTTTACCATGAAAAATCAAAAAGATATATTTCGATATTATCTCAGAATGGAAAAAGAAAAGGGTTTTGCTTGCATAGGTTAACAGCATTGTATTTTGTTAAAAATCCTAATAATTACTCAATGGTATGTTTTGTAAATGGCAACAGAAAAGATATTAGAGCTAACAATTTATATTGGTGTAAACAAGATGCAAATATTCCGTGTTGGAATATCGGAACAAGTCAAAAAGGTGAAACCGCTTTTTTTAATTCAAAACTAACAGAAGAACTTGTAGTAGAAATTTTAAATTCAAACGACTTGCATGATAGAATTGCAAAAGAATTTGGAATTAGTAGGGTTATGGTTACTTTAATTAAAAATAGAAAAAGATGGGGATGGCTAAATTTACAGACTTAAAAAATAACATGATATGCCAATGTTACCCAGGTAAAGTTACTGTAAAAAATCAGGCATTATACGTATTGTATTGAATGTTATGTGATGGTATCTTTGTAAAGTAATATATTTATTATGAAAACTAAAATAAAATTTATTGTTGTTATCATTTTAATGAGTCAGCAATTTATAACAAAAGCTCAAATATCAGTCGATTATATGGGCTTTCCTAGTTCCGAGGTTATTGATAGTTTAGAAAACCCTCAAGTAATTTATACACCAAAAGACCTTACAATTCCAATTGTAGAAAGAGTATTTAAATCACCAACAGCTGTTCCCGCAGGAATGACATTTGACGGGCAATATTTATGGGTTGGTGGTTATTACGAACGTAAACTTTTTAAAGTTTCAACCATTGATGGGTCGGTAGTTCAAACTATTCCAATTACTGTAAATAAAGTTTATGGTTTAAGTTATCATAACAATCTTATATCTGTTTTAGATAACGATACAAAAAGAATATTAACATATAGCATTATTACTGGTTTGTGTGTTGATACTGTTTTTTTAGCAAATAATATTTTATATCCAACTGGGTTATTTGAATTAAACAATCAGTTTATTTTTAACGACACTAAAGGACCGCAACCTAGTTCTATTGGCGACTCAACTTATTTTTTAACTAAAATAGTGAATTCAATGAAAGGCTCTGCGTCATTTGGCACTTATTCTTCGGGAATAACTTATGATGGTCAGTATTTATGGGTAAATGATAATCCAACCCAATCCTCAAGTAAAATTGATATTTTAAATTGGCAGGTAGTTGGATCTATCAAAACACCTGGTGGACCATACCCAAATGGTATTGCCTGGGATGGAAGTAATCTTTGGGTAATAAATAATGGCAGCGATTCTATTTATATGCTAAGCAAAGGGACTGCTACAAGCATTAATAATGTATCAAACAATACAGCCACTTTTAATGTATTTCCTAATCCATTAATTAATAGCCAAACATTAAATGTAGCAATATCTAATTTTAATGTTGATAAAGAAATATTAATTGTAGTAGTAAATGTTACTGGTGAAGAAATGTTTTCTAAAGTTTATGTTTCTGACTTACAAGGCGAAATCCTTCAAGCTATCGATTTAGAAGGCAGATTACCTGCAGGCACATATTTTATTATTGCTTCATCAGACACTAAAGTTTATAATAAAAAAATTATTATAAAATAAAGCGTTTACTGTTTTTTATTTTAATATGAATCATAACGTAAATTATATTTACTGCAAGGTGTTTATACTCGCATTAAAATAACAATTACCTATATAAAATTGCGTGTATTACTTAAATTAATTACGCAATCTGACTTATAGTATTCAGTTTGATAAGAAAGTAAATTTGTGAATTATTTAAATATGTATAATTAGTAACAATATGTTTTCTAAAATTTACACTTTTTTCAAACATGAATAAAACCATTTCACTTGTACTATTTAATATTGAAGAAAATCAATTTGCATTACATCTAGAATCTGTTGAAAGAGTTATACATTCTGTTTTTGTAACCGAATTGCCCAAATCGCCAGATGTAATAATAGGAGTTATCAATTTGGAAGGAATAATTATTCCTGTTGTTGATTTAAGAAAACGTTTTAATATTAAATTAAAAGAGATACATCCTAACGATCAATTTATAATTGCCCATACAGAATCGCGAGTTGTTGCATTGGTGGTTGATAAAGTTGGTGATGTTATTGAAAAAGCAACAAACGAAATTATAAGCAATAAAGATGTACTACCTAATTTGCCGTTTGTAAAAGGTTTAATAGCCACAAATGATGGATTAATTGTTATAAATGATTTAGATAATTTTTTGTCGCTTGAAGAAGAAATAATTTTAGAAAGAGCTTTAAAAAATACATAAATGTCAAAAGACAATTCAGATATAAACCTTAATATTTTCGCAGAATTTGTTTTGCGCGAAACTGGATTATACTTCTCTAAAGAGAGATTGCCTGAAGTTGAACGTAATTTTCATCTTATCTCAAAAGAATTAGGTTTCCATCATATTAGCAGCTTTGTTAAGTGGATGTCGTTTGAGAAACCTACAAAAGATCAGATTAAAATATTAGCAAAATTTTTAACAGTAGGCGAAACTTATTTTTTTCGCGAGAAAGAGGTTTTTGAAATCTTAAAAAATAAGCTGATTCCAGAAATATTAAGACAAAGACAGAAAAAAAATAAAACTCTTCGTATCTGGAGTGCTGGGTGTTGCTCGGGCGAGGAACCTTATTCTATTGCCATTTTGTTAATGAGATTAATACCTGATATTAAAAGTTGGAACATTTCGATAATTGGAACAGATATTAATCCCGTTGCATTAAAAAAAGCTGAAGAAGGAATATATACCAAATGGTCATTTCGCGAAAATTCTGATTGGATAATAGACAAGTATTTTAACAAATTAGAAAATGACAGGTTCGAAATTATTCCAGAAATAAAGTCTATGGTAAAGTTTTCGCACTTAAATCTTATCGAAGATATTTTCCCGTCAGTACAAAATGGTACCAATGATATTGATTTTTTGTTTTGTCGTAACGTATTAATGTATTTTACTCACGAAACTGCACATAAAATTATTAAGCGGTTTAAAAAATCGGTTAAAACCGAAGGATGGCTAATTTTAAGCTCTGTTGAAGCAAATCTTATTCGAAATAATTTTTTTCACCCTGTTATTATCTCTGGTAAATCTTTTTATATAAAAAGACCATATAAAAAAACAGTAGAGCCAATACCTGAAATTCATAATGAAATAGCTGATTTTTTTCTGCTTACAAATAATGAATTACCAAAAGAAATTCATAACAATTTACCATTAATAGAAACAACTTCTGTGCCTGCTGATGTGTTAATTGAAAAACCAGTTAATGCAGAAACTTTATTACAACAAGTTGTTTCTGAAAAGAAAGTTAAAAACTTTAAAATATACGAACAACTGTTCGAGTCGGCTTTGTTTGCATTCGGACAAAGTAATTATCAGAATGCTATCGACAATTTAATTGCTATTATAGCAACTTGTGATGACCCAAATGTTTTTATTTTACTTTCACGTTCATACGCAAATCTCGGAAAATTGCCCGAGGCCCTTGAATATTGCCAAAAAGCAATAGCAGTTGATAAAACAAATATTTCATTTCATCTGTTTCATGGAACCATATTGCAGGAAATTGGAAATATAGACGATGCACTTATTGCTTTCAGAAAAGTGATTTATCTAAATCCCGATACAACCGTTGCATATTTTTCTATTGCAAGCATAATGCAAAAGAAAGGCAACATTAAAGAATCAAAAAAATATTTCGACAAAGCACTTCATTTGCTCAAAAACTACCCAGATGCAGAAATATTAGAAGCATCAGAAGGGTTAACCGCAGGAAGTTTAAGAGAAATTATAGTTTCATTAAGAGCTAACATTTAATAAAAATGCATATGCAGAAAAAAAATACTATACAAAACTCTGACTCAATAATAAATGCAGATATGAATGTAGAAGAATTGAAAAATTCAGTTTTATCTGATGATAATCATGATAAAAATACTCGCATTTTAAAAGAAAGAATGCAACATCTTGCAAAACCACGCGATGTAAAAGTTGAAGAGGAAGAAATTACTATAATCGAATTTTCGATGGCATTTGAAACTTATGGTATCGAATATTCTGCCATAAGGGAAATTTTTCCATTAAAAGAAATTGTTCCTATCCCTTGCACTCCGGCTTTTATATTGGGTATTACAAATATTCGCGGACAAATTCTTTCGGTAATAGATTTAAAAAAACTTTTTGAATTGCCAGAAAGAGGAATTTCCGATATGAATAAAATTATTATTATTAAAAATAATGAAATGGAATATGGATTATTGGCCGACTCAATTATTGGAATTAAAACCATACCTGTAAAAAAACTTCAGCGTTCGCTTCCTACATTAAACGGAATACGCGAAAAATATTTAATGGGCATTAGTTCCGATCTTACAATTGTACTCGATGCTAACAAAATGCTTACAGATAAAGATCTTGTTGTTACTAATAATAAAAATGAGAATTAATTATGAGAAATATACTGTCATTAATTGGAGATAAAATAATTTTTGTTTCTGGTTTTATACTAGTATTTATTGCCATTGTAATTTTAAATGCAGTATTCAGCATAATAGACCTTTTTAAAACCTATAAAACAACCGAAAACTAAAATATAACATAAATTAAATAAAAAATGAAAAGTTTACTCAATTTGAACACACGTGCAAAAATGGTTTTTGCATTTAGTATGATGTTATTGATTATTGCAGTCATAATTTTTACTGCTATTTCAACATTAAATTCAATTTCAACATCTCAAAAAACTATGCACGATTACATTTTTAAAGATGTGGTAAATATGGCTGGTGTAGAATTAAACATTAACCACAACAGAGCTTTAATG
>CAIQJL010000147.1 GCA_903872185.1 uncultured Bacteroidota bacterium
ATGCGGAAAAGACCTTCCTGGACGTATAGGTCAGAAATTCTGTAACGTTTATTGTAAATCTGCTTTTCATTATAAAAAATCTAAGCATGAAGAATCGAGTAGATATGATATTGTTTTAACAAAAATAAAACTCAATCGCAGAATTTTAAAAATGTACAATTTAGCCGGACAATCACAAATTAATGAAGAACTATTGCTTAAAGAAGGATTCGACAGTAGATATCATACTAATAGCTGGTCGGCTAAAAATGGAAATAAATACTATTTCTGCTTCGAATTTGGTTTTCGAAATTTGAATGATGGAAAATATATGTTAATTAAGTGGCAAAACTATATGGAAAGCGATTGATCTACATATTGTTAACAAAATAATATTTCTAATTTTCTACGGCACAGCCCCGTCAGTCACATATCTAAACTATAAGATATATAAATAACAATTTATAATTAACTATAATTAAATACGATCAAATATAAAATAAAAAATCGCTGTAACAAAAAAATAATTAATATATTAAGATTGAAATAATCAATTATATGATCTAGATATTTACAGATACTATAACAAAACAGTTAATTTTGTTATAGTATGAATTTTTATACAAAATTCTATAAATACAACTTTATGAAAACAAATAATAAATCTGATTGTTCAGTAGAATCAATAATGCTTACACCAGAAGAAATAAGAAGTCAGCCAGGACTCGAAAATCTTTCAGATGATGAAGTACAGAATATTGCTAGATCATTGCTTGAGTTAACTTCGATAGTCTATGAAGTGTACGAATCTCAATATTTAACAGAAGAATTAAAGAAACTGTAATTAATAATATTTTCCCCTATAAATTGGCAGCAAATCGAATTTGCTGCCAATTTATAGTTTTTTATTGTATATTTGCATAAATATTAAAAAGCATCGCTGCAAATAAATTAAATATTGAAAAAATAAAAGATCATTTCAATGACCAAAAGGTTATTGAAACGAAGAGTATATTTGAGTTTTACAAACAGTTTGAGCCAAACTTAAAAACTACAAGCTTAAATTGGAAAATATATTCTTTAATTCACATGGGAATACTTAAGCGAAAAGGTCGAGGACTTTTTTGCCTTGGTAAAGGTATAAGATACCAACCAGAGGTTTCAATTAAACTTAAATCGATTTACAAAAAAATACAAAAAGAATTTCCATTTTTAAAAGTCTGTATTTGGAATACCTCTGTATTAAATGAATTTATGATTCACCAACCTGGTAGGTTTTACATTATTATTGAAGTTGAAAAAGATGCAGCCCAATCGGTATTCTTTTTTTTAAAGGAATCTAAGTATCCTGTTTTTATAGAACCTACTATAGAGATAATTGAAAAATACATGCCAGATGAGAAAGAAGTATTAATTGTAAAATCACTGGTTTCAGAAGCTCCTTTGCTAAGATTAAATGGTATAAATACTGTTTCAATTGAAAAGATACTGGTTGACATATTTTGCGATGATATTATTTTTTCTGCACAACAAGGATCAGAGATGAGAACTATATTTAATGAAGCATTTGGAAAGTATTCGGTAAATGAAACAAGGATGCTTCGTTATGCAGACAGGAGGAGAAAAAAAGAAAGTTTTAATAATTATTTGAAGACTAAAATACGGCAGCAAAATTGATTTGCTGCCAATTTATAGGAATATGATAAAACTAGAAAATGTTACAAAAGAATGGATTAATAAGGTATCTGGCGAAAACCGGAATACCGACAAAATATTAATTGAAAAAGTAATCCGTGCCCTCCTTTTATTGGAGGGTCTTGTAAAACAGAACTTGTCTTTTGTTTTTAAAGGTGGCACTGCACTTATGCTTCATCTTGATTCTAAGAAAAGGCTATCCATTGATATCGATATTATAATAGCAAATGCCCCGGAAAACCTTGAAAACATACTTGCAGCTGTGGCAAAAGAACAAGGCTTTATAAGGCATGAGTTACAACACAGAAATACACTGTCAAAAATTAAAAAGGAACATTACAAATTTTTCTATACTCCTTTGCATAAATCGCAACATGATGAAGAAAATGTATTGCTTGATATTTTATTTGAAGAAGTAAATTACCAAAAAGTCATAAAAATCCCAGTTAAATCATTATTCGTACCTACTGACGAAAATCCGATTTTAGTAGATGTTCCTTGCTTAGAAGATATTCTTGGCGACAAACTAACTGCTTTTGCTCCTAATACTACCGGAATTCCATATTTCAAAAAGGATGACAGCATGAGTATGGAAATTATGAAACAATTATATGATATAGGTAATTTGTTAGAGGTTGTTAATGATGCAGAAATAATTAAATCAACCTTTTTACAATTTGCCAAAACAGAATTAACATATAGAAATCAAGAAGGATTAAGCGAAATAGATGTATTGGAAGATATTTACCAAACTTCATTATCTATTGTTACCAGAGGAGCCGATGGTAAAGGTGATTTCAAGGAATTACAATTAGGAGTGCAAAGGATAACCCGATTTATTTTTTCTGAAAGCTACCATTTAGAAAAGGCCATCACTCATGCATCTAAAGCTGCGTATTTGTCATCTTTGATAAGACATAACGCAAAAGTTGTTGAAAGATATGAAAACTCAATGCAATTAAAAGATTGGGTAATTAGTGAACCAATGAATACAAAACTTAATAAGCTTAAAAAATCTAATCCTGAAGCTTTCTTTTATTGGTATAAAATATTTGAGCTTGCAAAAAAATAAATAGGTTAAAATTTAGCCTTTTTAGATGCCCATTATTTATTTTCTACTGACAATTCTTGCCAAAAAAGTGCAAATTTTCATTTTTTAACTTATATTTGTATGTAGTTCTTGATATGACTGGGAAACCGCATCATTAAAGGGTTATTTTAAATGTTTCACTAATGTTTCACTGGGCTAATATTTACTTTGTTTACGCTCTGATATTGTGCTTCTTATCATGAGAAATTCGAATCCAGTACAGCTCACGCTTAAATTTTAACTTTATATTCTCTAAGATTTTTATTCGAAAAAGATTTTTTATTAGGTATATTTACCTGGTAAAAACAAGTATTTTATATTAAATTATAAGTATATTCACTCTGTTTTATTTTTACTTTATCTTTTATATTTGATACTCTAAACTTTATAATAGTTTAGCTAAAATTTAAATCATAATACATAATGTAAAATATCTATACACCAAACAACAGCCATATGAAACAAATAACTGTAGTAATTGTTGACGACCACTCTATTTTTAGAAAAGGTTTGATTGTTCAGCTTAACGAGATTCCAGGCATAAAAGTGATGGGTGAAGCCAGCACAGGAAAAGAGTTTATTGACTTTTTTTTAACGCAAACTCCCGACATTGTTTTTATGGATATTAATATGCCAGAAATGGACGGTATAACTGCTACAAAAATAATTTCTAAAGAAAATCCTGCAATTAAAGTTATTGCAATAAGTACGTATGGAGAAGAAGAATTTTTACAAAACATGCTTGATGCTGGTGCAAAAGGATTTCTTTTGAAAAATATTGAGATTGAAGATATCGCAAAAGCTATAAAGGCGGTAATGGAAGGTAAAAGTTATTTTTCTAACGAACTGCTTTCAATTCTTACATCAAAATTTACTCATAAGCCTAGCGACTTGGATAGTAACATAGAAGTGCGTTTTTCTAAACGTGAAGTTGAAGTTTTACAATTTGTTTGCGATGGGCTAACAAATAACGAAATTGGCGATATACTTTGCATTAGCTCACGGACAGTTGACGGACATAGAGCAAATCTAATAAACAAGATAGGTGCTAAAAACACTGTTGGGCTGGTAACTTATGCTATTAAAAATAAGCTTGTTAAAATTTGATCAACACCTCATAATTTATTTTAAAAATAAAGTATAAATTAAACGATATGAGATTCAGAAGTTAAAAAGGTATAAATTATATCTTTTATATAAATTATAATGAGCTATTTTACACTTCATTTCATTCCTTTTACATAAAAATTATGGCAGACCTAAACCCATCTAAAAAGTCTATTCTAGTTGTTAACGAGCTTATGGCTGACCTAAAAACACTTACTACATTTCTTTCCAAAAAAGGGTTTAATGTATATTCTGCACAAACGGGCAGCGAAGCTATTGAGATTACACTAAAGTTATTGCCCGATTTAATATTAATAGATGTTACATTGCCTGATATTGATGGCTTTGAAGTCTGTAAAATTATTAAATCAAATGAAAACACTAAAGATATACCAGTTGTTTTCATAAGTGAACTTTCTAAATACAATGAAAAAGTAAAAGAATTTGAAGTTGTGGGAATAGATTTCATATCTAAACCTTATAATATTGATGAAGTTCATTTAAGAATTAACCATCAACTTGAACTATGTAAACATAGAAATTTATTAAAAAATCAAACTACAGAAACCGATTCAAAATACCAGTTTATAGTAGAAAACACAGATGATATTCTTTGGACAATGGATGAAAATTTAAAATTAGATTATGTTTCACCATCAATTTTTACATTCCTAGGATACACTATTGAAGAACATTTAAAACAACAGCTTGGAGACTATATGACTCCAAAATCTGCAAATATGATTAAAACTGAATTTGGTATTGGAATGATGCATCTTCAAAAAAAGGAGTATGATAAACTAAGAGATTATGCCGAATTTGAGGTTGAACTTATTAAAAAAAACAAAACAACTTGTTTTGCTAATATAAAATTAAATTTTTTAAGAGATTCTCATCATAACATTATAAAAATAAGGGGTGTAACAATTGATTTAACAAAGCGTAAATTAGCTGAAAAAAAAATAGAAGAACAACATTATTTACTTTTAAACCTAGCAGAACAAGTTCCAGGAGTTATATATCAGTATCGCTTATATCCTGATGGTCGTTCTTGTTTTCCATATTCAAGTCCGAGTATGTTTAATATTTACGAAGTTACACCTGAGGAAGTAAGAGAAGATGCAACTCCTGTATTTGGCCGTATACACCCTAGTGATTTAGGAAGAATTTCAGAATCCATTTTTGAATCGGCAAGAACACAAACTCCTTACAGTTCAGAATTCAGAGTTATTTTACCGGAACAGGGATTACGTTGGCGATTATGTCATGCACAGCCACAATTGCTCGAAGACGGAAGTACACTTTGGCATGGAATGATTTCAGATATTACCGACCGTGTTTTAGCAGAAAAAGCGATCAAAAAAAGCGAACAGAAGTATAATAACATTATTAAAAATTTACCAGGGTATGTCTCACATTCTATAGATTTCCCTATTCTTGAAATTCAATATTTAAGCAAGGGGTTTGAAGATATTACCGGATATACCATTAAAGAAGTTTTAAAAGATAAAGGATTAATATATTTAAACAGTATATATTCTGATGATATTTTTAATTGTACGAATATTGCAAAAAATGCAATCGAGCAAAATAAATCATTTGAAGTTGAATATCGCATAAAAACAAAAGATGGAAAAATAAAATGGTTATGGAAAAAAGGACTTGGAATTTATGACAATAAAGGCAATTACTTGTATACAGAAGGTTATTCAACTGATATAACAGAGCGTAAAATAGCAGAAGAAGAGCTAAAGCTTAGTGAAAACAGATATAGTATAGTTGCAAATAACTCGGCAGATGTTATTTTTATTATTAATTTAGAAATGAAATATACATTTGTTAGCCCTTCTGTTTATAAATTAAGAGGATACACTCCCGAAGAACTAATTAATAAGCATGTTAGCTACTCTTTATCTGAAAATAGTATAATTAATGTTCTGGCAGCTGTAAAAGAAGAATTAGAATTAGAAAAAACAGGAACTGCAGAATTAAACAGAAGTAAAACTTTTGAATTAGAAATGTTACGTAAAGATGGAACTACAATTTGGACAGAAATAAAGGCATCTGTTTTAAGAGATCCAAACAATAAGATGATAGGATTTTTGGGAATTACAAGGGATATAACTGAAAGAATAAAGACACAAGAAATTATTAAAAAATCTAATGAAACTTATATACTTATTTCAGAAAAAATAACTGATGTCGTTTGGTTAATGGATTTAACAGGAAAAAGCACTTATGTGTCGCCATCAATTGAAAAATTTACAGGATATACCGTTAATGAATATTTAAATCAAACTATTAATACTCGATTCACAAAAGAATCGGCAAAAATTGGAGGCACCATTTTTAATACTGAAATAAAAAAATACATTGAAAAACCTAAAGAATTAACAAACTACATCAAACAACTTGAACTGGAATATATTTGCAAAAATGGCAATACCAAATGGGGCGAATTAATAATTACACCATACTTTAGCGAAAATAATATTTTATGCGGAATACACGGTGTTACAAGAGATATTACTGATAGAAAACAAACAGAAATTCTACTTGATAAAACAAGCAAACAAGTTAATCTAATTTTAAATTTAGCTGGCGAGGGAATTTTAGGAATAAACATAGAAGGAAATATTTCATTCGTTAATCCAAAAGCTTCAGAAATACTTGGATATAAAAATGACGAATTATTAGGCAAACACAGCCATTCAACATTTCATCACACATACCCCGATGGCAGTATTTATACAGATAAAGATTGTCCACATTACTCAACACTTAAAGATGGGAAATATCATAATGGAGAAGATTACTTCTGGAAAAAAGATGGTTCGGGTTTTCATGTTTCATATAGCAGTGCACCGATTATTGACAATAGCATAACAATAGGAGCGGTTATTACTTTTATAGATATAACAAATAGAAAAGAACATGAAAACTCAATAATAGAAAAATCTAACGAACTCGAACGATTTAACAACATAATGGTGGGAAGAGAAATAAGAATGATTGAGTTAAAAAAAGAAATTAATGAATTATTAAAAAAACAAGGCGATAATGAAAAATATAAAATTGCTGAGTAAAATATTTTATTACAGCCACTGCGTTACAAACCAAGTAAGACAGAGGAATAATATATTTGCACTTTTTAATCTTTAGTTTTACATTTAAAGTTATTATTAAAATATGATAAAGCTACTGGCTATAGATGACAATGTTTCAAATCTGTTATTTATTAAAATATTATTAGAAGAGGCTTTTCCTAAAGCATATATTATAACATCATCTTCAGGTAAAGATGGAATTTTAAAAGCAAAGGAAGAACTTCCTAATATAATTTTACTAGATCTTTTTATGCCAGAAATGGACGGTTTTGAAGTTTGTACAATTTTAAAAAAAGACAGCTCTACTAAACATATTCCTATAATAATTCTTACAGCTTCTGAGGGTCAGTTTGAGTATAGAACAAGAATATTTAGCTTAGGAGCCCAGGCATATTTAACAAAACCCATCGATAAATTTGTTTTAACAGCTCAAATTAAATCATTGCTAGAAACAAGAAAAAAGGAAGAAATTTTAAAAGATGAAAATATATTTTTAGAAGACCAGATAAACAAAAGAACAAAGGAGCTACAAGAAGAACTAAAAATAAAAGAGTCAAACGAAATAGAATTAAAAACATTAAACAAAGTTATAAAAGCCGGAAAATTAGCTTCTATAAATTTACTCGAAGATTTAAAAATTGAAATAGAAGAAAAAAAACGTGCCGAAGAATCACTTAAAGAAAGCGAAGAAACTTTTCGTCATTCATTTGAATATTCTGCTACAGGAATGTGTATAATAGGAGTCGACGGAAAATTTAAAAAAATAAATAAAGTATTTAAAACGATTTTTGGTTATACCGAGGAAGAAATAACAGATTTTACATTTAATCAAATCACTTAC